>JBEGUX010000350.1:0-5525 GCA_041178685.1 Bacteroidota bacterium | reverse complement strand
TTCTTAATCAATGGAGTCGTTAACGCAAACGCTTCACCGCCATCTTTGCGACGTATCAACTCGGTTCCCGTAACTATATTTCCCCACTGGTCGGAACCACCCATCTGAAGTTTGATACCATGATGCTTCCACAAATAGTAGAAATCGTATCCTTGAACAAGCTGATAAGAAAATTCTGTAAACGACATGCCAGTTTCCAAGCGTTTCTGAACGGAATCTTTCGCCAGCATGTAATTGATGGAGATGTGTTTACCCACATCCCGGATGAAATCCAGAAATGAAAATCCTTTGAACCAATCGTAGTTATTGACGATGATAGCCGAGTTGGCACCACAATCAAAATCTAGGAATCGCTCCAGCTGTTTTCGCTGGCAAGACAGATTATGCTGAAGCAACTCTTCGTTCAGCAAATTACGTTCCTGAGATTTTCCTGAAGGATCGCCTACCATTCCGGTAGCCCCGCCAACCAATGCCACCGGTTGGTGACCGCATTGCTGGAAATGCAACAACGTCATCACCTGCACTAAATTGCCAACGCCAAGAGAGTCTGCTGTTGGATCAAAGCCGATATATCCTTTAACGATTTCACCTTTCAGGAGTTCCTCTGTTCCGGGAATCATATCGTGCAGCATGCGCCGCCAGGTCAGTTCTGCAACAAAATTCTTTTTCATGGTTATGGTGCCAAAGATAATCAGCAGACGTTAATATCAACTGGTAAAAGCAGGTCTTCCGAGCGCAGAAATTAACCATCTTCGCACTAAGAATGTCAACAACCTCAGCGGAAATTTTGGTAACGGGTGCCACCGGTATGGTTGGTGCGCGCATTTGCCGTGACCTATTGGAAAATGGCCGAAAAGTAGCCGGACTAAAACGTCCTAGTTCAGACTTATCCATTGTGGAGCGAACCTTCGCCGGACAGACGGCCTTAATGCAGCAGCTGGAATGGCGTGAAGGCGATGTCACGGATGTTTTGTCGATTGATGAGGCGTTGAAAGGTGTACAGCAAGTTTACCACGCCGCCGGACTGGTTTCCTTCGATCCGCGCGACCGCGAGCGTCTTATTCAAATCAATGAGTTGGGAACTGCCAATGTGGTCAACATGTCATTGGAAAATGGGGTAAATCGTTTATGTCACATCAGTTCAGTGGCCGCATTGGGAAGAACTGAACATCAGCATGTAGTTACGGAAAGTGCCACTTGGAAAAATTCATCCTATAATACACAGTATGCCAAAAGCAAATATGCTGCGGAGCGTGAGGTGTGGCGTGGCATAGAAGAAGGTTTGAATGCTGTCATAGTAAACCCAACAGTAATACTCGGTCCTGCTAACTGGAACAGTGGTTCCGGCTTGCTATTTCGCGCGGTTTGGCAAGGACTTAAGTTTTATCCGGTGGGTGCTACAGGTTTTGTGGATGTGGGTGATGTAAGTAATTGTGCGATTGCTTTGATGGATCGACAAATTTTTGGTGAACGGTTCATCATCAACGGAGCAAATATTTCTTATCTGGAGCTATTTACAATGATTGCCAACACACTTAAAAAGTCTCCGCCGAACATTCGTGTGTCTCCTGCATTAGCATCCATCGCGTGGCGTGTAGAAAAGTTGCGTACACTATTCACCGGAAAGCCGCCTGTTATTACGCGGGAAACTGCACATACTTCATCTGCGAGCTGGGAATTTGATGGCAGTAGTGTCACTAAAAAAACCGGCTGCAGTTATCGTTCTATGGAAGAGTCTGTGGCCGAATGGTCTAACGTGTTTCTAGCTACGGGAAGATAAGGTTCCTGCTTAACAGAACTTCCTTGCATTGCCGTCAGCTTTTCTACCACACCATCATACAAACTAGCAAGTTTTTCGGGGTGAGCAGAATAATACGTCATAGTTTCTTTGAAATCCGCTGAGCTTATCTTGTGTTTGACAAGAACTGAGGTGTAACTTGAATCGACATTTACTAAATGGGCAGCATCGGATAATTGATTAGTTCCGCGTTCTGCATCCGTGAGATGAAGATCGACTAACAGCGCCACTAATGCTTCGTCCGGAATTTTTTTCTCTGCGGTATCTGCAGATTGTTCGGTGCATGCAAATGATGTCAGCGCAACAAACAGAATAAGCAACTTTCTCATCGTTCGAAGGTAAGTCGTTTTCCGGTGGGTGCAGGTAGTAGCACGCCGTTTTCATAGACTAATTGTCCGTTTACCCATGTATGAGAAACCCGGTGTTGAAAGGCGAAGCCTTCAAAAGGACTCCATCTGCATTTGGCTAGAATATTCGAAGGCTTAACAAGTTCGCCGGCTTCTTCCTTTATAAGTGTAAGGTCAGCAAAATATCCTTCGCGAATATAGCCGCGCTCCTTGATTTGAAAGCATTCGGCTACCGCATGACTGCATTTATGCGCAATCAATTCCGGAGTAAAGATCGGTTGTTTTGTTTTTTCAAAAAGCGCCAACATGGCGTGCTGAACCAATGGTCCACCGGACGGTGCCGAAAAATAACTTCGTGATTTTTCTTCGATAGTATGCGGGGCGTGATCCGTCGCAATTATATCAATACGTCCATCGATCACAGCCTGTCGAATAGCAGTTCGGTCGTCTGCCGATTTTATTGCCGGATTCCATTTGATGAAATTGCCTTTGGTTGCATAATCCTCGTCGCAAAACCAGAGATGATGGATACAAGCTTCAGCCGTTATCTTTTTTTCTTTAAGTGCAATGGAGTTGTCAAAAAGCGAAAGTTCCTTAGCTGTACTGATGTGTAGTACATGCAAACGTGTCCCGTATTTTTTAGCCAGTGACACTGCAAACGAAGAGGAGAGGTAACAAGCTTCCTCATTTCGGATCTGAGGATGCATGGCTGGCGTGATGCCATCTTCGCCATATTGCTGTTTGAATAATTCGCTATTGCGACGGATGGTGGACTCATCTTCGCAATGCGTTGCAATCAGCATCGGCGAGCGTGAAAATACTTTCTCCAGTGTATCCGGCTGATCTACCAGCATATTGCCGGTCGATGCACCCATGAAAATCTTCACGCCACAAACGTTTTTCGGATCGGTTTTTAAAACCTCTTCCAGGTTATCATTAGAAGTTCCCATGAAGAACGAATAATTTGCTGCCGATTTTTGAGCAGCCAGTTGGTACTTTTCTTCCAGTAAGCTTTGTGTCAATGCATTTGGAACAGTATTCGGCATTTCCATATAGGAAGTAATTCCGCCGGCAACAGCCGCCCGAGACTCTGTATATAATTCACCTTTGTGTGTGAGGCCCGGTTCACGAAAATGCACCTGATCATCAATCATTCCAGGCATCAAATAAGCTCCGTGAGCATCCACTTCTGTAGCAGCGGGATGAGAAATTGATCGATCAATTTTTTCAATTCGTTCATTTCTGATTAATACATCTCCTTCAACGATTTGTCCTTCATTGACAATTCGAGCCGATTTAATTAGTGTGAAACTCATTGTAGTTCCCGTTAGGATTTTTGCTTGTAATTGCGGAAAAAGCTTTTCCACTTCATCTGTATTACACCAAGAATAGCTTCTTTAAAAATACCTTTACTCATTTTACTGGTGCCTTCAGTGCGATCAGTAAATATAATAGGCACTTCTGTAATCTTAAAACCGTGTTTCCAGGCGGTGAATTTCATTTCAATCTGAAATGCATAACCAATGAAGCGAATACGATCAAGTTCGATGGTCTCCAGCACTTTTTTTCGATAACAAACAAAACCAGCGGTAGTATCCATTACGCGAATGCCTGTTATGATTCGAACATATACTGAAGCGTAATACGACATAATTACACGCCCAATTGGCCAGTTTACAACATTTGCTCCTTTGATATAGCGTGAGCCTATCGACATATCTGCACCTTCTTTTGCGCAGGCAGCGTAGAGGTGTAGAAGATCATCAGGATTGTGCGAAAAATCGCAATCCATTTCAAAGATGAATTCATAGCTACGATGAAGCGCCCATTTGAATCCATGGATATATGCTGTACCGAGACCAAGTTTGCCGGAACGTTGTTCGAGGAAAAGTTTTCCATTGAACTCTGTCATCAATGACTGTACAATTTTGGCTGTACCATCCGGAGATCCGTCATCAATAATTAACAGATGAAAATCGTGCGGTAATGAAAACACCTTTCGAATCATCTTTTCGATGTTCTCTTTTTCGTTGTAGGTCGGTATAATTACCAGTGAATCCGTCACAAGCCGGTGTTTTTACAAAGGTAGCAAAAGTTGAATAAACCTTTATTTGATTCAGTTGCGAATCGCACCTGCACAGATACTGTCGACTACCGCCGGATCCAGCAGTGTTGTTGTATCGCCCAGATTGCTTACGTCTCCTTCAGCGACCTTTCTTAAGATTCGTCTCATTATTTTTCCAGATCGTGTTTTTGGTAGTCCGCTAACGATTTGAATTTTATCCGGCTTTGCAATTGGGCCAATAACGCGATTTACAACTGCTTTGATCTCCTCGCGGAGCATTTCAATATCATCGTGCTCTTTGGTGCAAATAACGTACGCGTAAATACCTTGTCCTTTGATAGTATGCGGATAACCAACAACTGCTGATTCAACCACGTCGGGGTGTTGGTTGATGGCATCTTCTACTTCGGCTGTTCCTATCCGGTGTCCGGAAATATTCATGACATCGTCAACGCGTCCCGTAATCCTGTAGTAGCCTTGTTCGTCTCGCTTGCAACCATCACCGGTGAAGTAAAGTCCTTTATACGTGGCAAAATAATTGGTTCGGCAACGCTCATGATTGCCATAGGTGGTACGTAAAATGGACGGCCATGGGAAGCGAATGCATAAATTACCTTCTACACCGTTTCCTGTTATTTCATTGCCATTAGCATCTACCAACAACGGCTGAACGCCGGGTAGTGGCAACGTTGCATAACTTGGTTTAAGTGGCGTAATTCCCGCTAATGGTGAAATGAGAATACCCCCAGTTTCTGTTTGCCACCATGTATCCACGATAGCACAATTACCTTTTCCAATATGTTCGTGATACCAGTGCCATGCTTCTTCGTTGATGGGCTCACCAACAGAACCCAAAACACGCAGCGAATCAAGTTTGTATGGTTTGACAAAATCAAGTCCTGCAGCTTCCAGCGCGCGTATAGCGGTAGGCGCAGTGTAAAATACGGTAACTTTATGTTTATCGATCGTCTGCCAGAAGCGACCGGCGTCCGGCCAGGTGGGAATTCCTTCAAACATAACCGTTGTAGCGCCAGAAAGTAGTGGACCGTAAACGATATATGAATGACCGGTAATCCAACCAACATCTGCCGTACACCAGTAGATGTCATCGGGGCGATATTGGAAAACATTTTGAAATGTATAGGCAGTATAAACCATATACCCGCCGCAAGTATGCACAACACCTTTTGGCTTTCCTGTTGAACCGCTGGTATACAAAATGAACAACATATCCTCGGCATCCATCGATTCGGATTGATGATCCTTATTGACTTTATTCATCTCGTCTTTCCATAGCCTGTCGCGCACGCTATCC
>JBEGUX010000349.1:0-6617 GCA_041178685.1 Bacteroidota bacterium | reverse complement strand
ATACTGCAACATCGTATCATAAGTACGATATAGAAGACTACTATGCAGTGGATCCAGAATATGGTACAATAGATGATTTAAAGGCAATGATCAATGCCGCGCATTCCCGGGGAATCTTGGTTGTAATGGATCTAGTAGTCAATCATTGCTCAGTAAAACATAAGTATTTTATAGATGCTTGTTCATCTTCCACCAGTCCCTATAGGGATTACTTTGTATGGAAGTCGCCAAAACTCATAACTACTGAAAAGCAAAATTGGCATAACCCTCCCGGTGCCGATACAACGGCAAAGGATTTCCAGAAGTATTATGGTTTCTTTTGGAGTGGAATGCCGGATTTTAATTTTGATAATCCTAGGGTTAGAAAGGAAATGATTAATGTGGGTAGATTCTGGCTGGAGGCCGGGGTGGATGGATTTCGTTTGGATGCCGCCCAACATATCTATCCGGAAGGGCAGGAAAGTAAAAATCATATTTGGTGGAAAGAATTCCGCCAGGCAATGGAGCAGGTGAAGCCGGATTTTTTTATGGTTGGAGAAGTCGCCAATAAAACAAATGTTGTTGCGCCGTATTTAAAAGAGGGTATGCATTCGGCATTTAATTTTGATCTGGCTGCAGATATAAACCGTGTAGTGGTTCAAGGCCGCAATGATAGCTTAGTGGAGCGTCTAATCGCCATACGTCAGAAGTATTCGTCTTTTGCTCCCAATTATATCGACGCCACTTTTGTTACTAATCATGATCAAAATAGAATCATGAATAATGTCCGGTACGACGAAAAGAAAGCCAAGCTCGCTGCTTCAATATTGCTTACACTTCCTGGTTCTCCATACTTGTATTACGGCGAGGAAATCGGTATGAGAGGGGAGAAGCCGGATGAACTGATACGCGAACCATTTCCTTGGTCGTATCAAAAAAGTGAGGGTTATGCGGTAACGAGTTGGGAAACTCCAGTGTACACGGTAAAGGAAAATGTTCGTTCACTGGAAGATCAGTTCAATGATCCCGAATCAATTTATAGCCACTATTCCAGACTGCTTCAAACCAGAAACGGTTTGCCCGCTCTCTATTCAGGATCGATAGTGTCTTTACCTCAACCCACCCAAGAAGTCATCGTCTACAAACGGATCGCCGAATCAGGTCAGCAAGTATTGGTGGTTCACAACCTGTCACCGCTCACTCAATCGCTTGATCTCGGAATAAGATCGGAAGGAACTTCCGTAGTATTCTCATCCGATGGAAGCACTTTTGATGGTGAGTTGGTTCAAATGGCACCGTTAAGCACAGCGATTTATTTGTTGCAGTAAGTTGCGATTCACTTATTAGTGTAGTACAAGGATTTTTCGGGTGATTGTTTTTTCTTGCCCGCTAATTTGTACCAAATACTCTCCATTATAGAGTGTTTTAGTATCAAAAAATGCTATAGTTTGGCCTGGCTGAAGCGTTGTTTTTGCTTCGCATTTTCCCGCAAGGTCGTATAATGCTAAATTTATCTGACTACGATTAAGTCCGTTGAATTGCAACGCAATCAAGTCGCTTGATGGATTGGGAAATACGGAGATAGCATTCAATTCACTTTCTTCAATGGATGCTGTTGGTGCAGTATAAACAGTAACCGGTTCCGTAATCGAAGTTACACGGCCGGCTGCTCTTACGCCATAAAATGTTGGTCCAACTGCATATGGATAGTCAGAGTTCCAGTTGGAATCAACGGTACAGAAATAAGCATAGGTGCCGTTGGGGTATTCTGGTGTAATACAGAATCGACCGTTATGCTCGTCAAGAAAATCCGTTTGACCGGCAGTTGGTGCAATGTATTCGTAGTCTTCACGGAAATACCCCAATGGGTAATTGCTGCTAACCGGCGGGCCGGCAAGCACTGTATTGCCGTTGGCATAGGTTGTTCGTACTGTGATATTCCGTAGGCGATAACTGGATTGCATTCTCACGATAGCGCCGGTGCCATTCGTGTTTTGAAAGCCATAAGCGCCATAAATAGGAAATCCATCGTATGCAAATCCAATCAATGGTGAGTGCTGCGTGCTATCAATTGCGTACAGCCCATCAGCATCATAAAGGTTGCAAACATTGGAAATGAGATTAAGGTCTAATTTAAAAGCGCTTGGATTTTGATGGTGATGGTAGTTGCCCATAGCAGGATGACCTTTAGAGCAATCAAATCCGCCACGCTCGGCTACGACTGCATCCCGGTTCCATACATTGTCACCCATTCCACCTAACGGTCCTCCACGGAGTGAATTCGTTGCACTACTCCAAGATACGCCATCACGGTAGTCGAAGAGTGCTACGCCATTGATGAAAAGACCGATATTGCCACCAGTTGTATTGGTGGGCGTTCCAGTGTTTGGAGTTGGATTTAATGGCACACGAAATATCGCATTCTGGCTTGTGGTAATAGACGGATTTCCGTCGAGAAAAGGACCTGTAGGATAAGAAGGGACACCATTTGCCCTTATGTATACCCAATTTGTCGAGTAGAGTACCTTTTTAATATTGGCGGAATCATTATCGATAATGAGGTTAGGGTTTCCGCTCATATAGTGACTACCGGTGATTCCTGTAGTATTTTGCAGCCAGGATGTAATCGCAGGGCCTTGTGCTTTGACAAGGTAGGAGATAAATAATGAGATTACTAAGATGTTAATTTTCATGATTAATGTTGGTTTATTTATTTCTTTAAGTAATTGATTAATTGTTGTTGCTTAATTTTTGAATTGTTGGATCGCTATGCTCCGGATTGAAAATGAACCTTCGGTCTGATAAGGTGAGCAGGAATGCGATCAAATCGGTTTTTTGTTCTGCGGTTAAATGGATAGGTGTTTTTAATTCTTGTGATAAGCCGGTAGATGATTCAATACCGGAAGTATAATGCTGCACTACCTGATAAAGGCGCTTAAACCTTCCGTCGTGCATATAGGGGGAAGTGTACTCGATATTCCTGAGTGAAGGAATATCGAATTGATAATCATCGGATGTGTTTCCGCTAATCACACTTCTGCCGTGATCGTTCAATATGGAATCCGGTTTTAATCCGTTGTTGGCAAATCGGTTGCTTGAAAATAATGGCGCTGTATGGCAGCTGTTACAGTGCTGATTGAAAAGTTGCAATCCGCTATATTCTTGTGCAGTAAATTCGGCAAGGTTTGATTGAACGCTATCGTATTTGGAATTACAGCTCACCAGGGTGAGGAGAAATTGTGAAATTGCTTTCAGTGTTCGCTCGCCGGTTACTGTTGAGTCGCCAAAGGCTGCTGCAAATTGTTTATTATAGACATTCGATGAATTCATTCTTGAAATCAGTAGAGGGAAATCACTACCCATTTCATTCTCGTTAGTAAGTGGTGCCAATGCCTGGAAATCGAGATGATGAATAGCACCGTCCCACATAAAAGTTTTCTGCCATGCAAGATTCATTAGTGGAGGAGCATTCCGAGTTCCGATACGGTCATTAATACCATGACTGAGTGCGTGATCAGTGTGTGCAAACGAATTGTAGGGCGAATGGCAACTTGCGCAGGAAATGGTGCCATTGGCCGATAAATTGGGATCGTAAAAAAGCGACCTTCCCAAAGCTATTTTGTCCTTAGTCAACGGATTCTTGGAAAAATCGTATAAGGGCGCTGGCCATCCCTTAGGCGATTGGAAGGGAATAAATTCGCTGTCTATAAATGCTGAAAAAAGCAATAAGCAGATTAGCAAGAGGAATCGATTTCTCATCATCAATTCATTAAAAATGCTGCTGCCGCTTTAGATGCAATAGTAGATGCCTTTTCCCCTGGCGACATGATGTGATCAACCGTTGATAGGTCAATGCCGTTGAATAAATTGTTCAGTGAAAAAACGACTTCACGTGTTGATTTTTCCGGAACTACAAGGCGTACTTCCCTGGCAGTAGCATACGGGTATTTGTAACCGCCTATATGGAATTGGAGTTCATGGTTACGTGCATTGGATAGTGGCGAATTACCTTCGATTTTCATATTGATATAGCCGCTTTGCCAAGTCCAGTACATTGCACGCGCGGGATCAAGTTCGCCACCATTTACACCGCCAACACAAGTCATACTATCAATACCTAAAATGAAGCAAAGCGAATCACCTTCTTTAATTTCTGTATCCATGGAAATATCTTCACTATTCACATCTGAAAGATCAACTAAGAAAGTAGATGGTGCTGTCCAAACAATTTCATGATTGCGAATAAGGCGCAAATGCTGAACGTAAAATTTTACTGTGTTTATCGTTATGGAAGAGGAGTCGGCACCAATTGTGCGTCCCACATTTGGAATAATATCCTCCTGGCATCGAAATGTTATGGTGTCCTTGGCGGACGCTGATGTAGAAATCGAAAAGATGATAAGAATCAGTAAAAGAAAAATTCGATTTTTTAAAAGCATTGGCCTATGATGATTTATTCTTGCAATGGTTTAAGGAAGTTGTCCCAATTATTTGAAGTAGTGTTGATTATTGATTGGTTTTTAGGTGTTAAGGTGCAAATATTTAGACTAAATTTGCTTTTAATGCGTTGTATGTAGGAAATAACGTGTTTTAATCGTTTTTTCATTGTTTTTGAGCTTAATTTTAAAGTGTAAATGAACGTAAAAAAGAAAATATTCCTAATTGTTGGCTTGGCAGCATTTCTGACTGCCTGCGTAAAGGAGGATGATCTTAATTTTGATAACCTATCTCTTTCTGAATGGACGCCGGATATTGCAGCTCCGCTGGTGAATTCCTCATTTTCATTCGAAGATATCACCGGGTGGGATGTTGCCGATGAACTCGAAGTAGATGCCTCCGGCCGGATAACTATCATTTCGCAAAGTTCATTGTACGACCGTCAGGCAACAGATTTTTTTACTATCCAGGATCAGTCGGTTACTGCTGAAGCGCAACTCACACCTGCCTTACTACTTGCTCTGCAATCAGCTCCCTCCGTTTCGGTTCCGGTAGTGCAACCCATTGCTTTTACTACCACCAATAATTGTAGAATTGATTCTGTGCTACTCAAATCTGGTGTTCTTTCGCTGCAGGCTGTCAATACGTCATCCATTAGCGGACGTGTAATTATTTTTATTAATCAACTGAAAAAGAATGGTCGACCATTTGTTGATACGCTATTCCTCCCTGCAAGTGGCACCTCCAACACTTCGGTTAACCTGAATGACTATCAAATAGGGCTGTCGCAAACTGGCGCACAGAATCAACTCGAGATTGCCTATGGCATGACATTTTTTGCCGGAGGAAGTTCGCCACAGTCTGGAACAGGTATCACCGTTGATGCGGCTTTTCAGTCCTTGGTATTTAAAAATGCTTATGGCTATTTTGGTAATCTGCAGTTTGATATTCCTACTGACAGTGCTGCGTTGGATCTGTTTTCTTACAACTCAACCGACTCGTTTTACTTTGCCGATCCTGTGATGAAATTATCCGTTGCCAATTCGATGGGAGCTAATTTCCGATTGAGTGGTATCCGTTTGCAGCCTATCGGACAACAAGGTCAACTCATACCTTTTAGTACAAGCTTACAAACTTTTGACATAAGCGCACCGGCTATTCCGGGAAGCACGGCCTCTGATACCTTGGTATTTAATAACGCTAATTGTAATGGTACTTTTTCCACTGCATTGGCCCAACGTCCACAGTATATTGAGTATTCCGGTACTGTTACTGCTAATGTGCCTGCGGTATCTACTTCAAATTTTATTCGAGATGACAGCCGCTTTCAGGCCAATCTTCGTGTTGAATTGCCACTTGATGGGTGGTCGCAGCGTTTCTCTGTTTTTGATACGGCAGATTTCTTTATCGCTAATCTTGATGAGGTTGATTCCTTGGTTTTCCGTTTGAATATTACAAACGGTTTCCCATTCGATGCCTATACGCAAGTCTATTTTGTGGACGCAAATTTTCAAGTGTTGGATAGTCTGTTGTTGAATCCATCTGATATTGTTATTGCCTCTGCAGCAATTGATGCCAATGGATATGCGACAGTGCCCGCCAAGCGAATGCACGATGAGCCGATGTCCTCGGATCGAATTCGTCGGATAATCTCCTGTGAAAAACTGATCGTATCTTCTGTATTACGAACGGCTAATGCCCCTGCACGCTCGGTGAAGTTCACCAATAGAAATCAATTGGATGTAAAAATTGGCGTTCGCGCGCGTTTAGCAGTAGCTGTTAATTGATGGTAAAGATGGAAAAGATGGTCAGGATTAAAAATCAATTTGCTTTGCTGCTACTTGTGTTACTTTCCACAATAGCACAAGGCCAAAGTTCTACTATTCTCCCGTTTACTTCCGCTGTTCCACAATCCGTTGTTTATCGTCCATCACTTTTTTCGGAACATAAGAGATTTTTTGGGATACCTTTTTTATCGAATACAAACATACAATGGACGAATAGCGCTCTAAATTACACCGGTGCACATACACTTACCGATACCGGTGCTTACCTGGACTTAAATGTATTGTTGCGTGATATCAAACCAATCAATACACTAGCTGTTGAATCAGATATTGAGTTTTTGTCTTTTGGTTTTGGTGGAACAAAAGATTTCTTTTCATTCAACATGACACACCGTTCAACGACATTATTCCGTT
>JBEGUX010000348.1:0-3814 GCA_041178685.1 Bacteroidota bacterium | reverse complement strand
GTCGTGTTGCCAGGCAATTTTTTCCAATAGTTCATTATAATACTGCGGACATTCTTCGTAGGAAAAAACATTCCGGTGATAGAGCGCAATACCATCGTACGGCAATAAATTGCCGGTAGGATTTTCGGGAAAAGGAATGAGCATGAAATGAATACTACAGCGAGTTGGCGATACTCCGGTCGTTGGCTAAACGAGGAACTTTATTTTGACCGCCGAGTTTTCCCAACTTACGCATGTAATCACGGAATGCGCCGGATTTCAGTGGCCGGATTTTTAATGATTGCAACATATTGCCCTGAATGAGGTCACGGTAATAACTATTTTGTCGTTGCATGCTCTCATCAATCGCTTTGACGAATCGATCCAGATCCTCCGGCTGTTTGTCAAACTCAATGAACCATTCATGGTAAGGAAGTCCGCCTTCCGGCGGATGCAATTGCGGCGCAACGGTAAATTCAACTACTTCTGCATGTTGCGATGCAGCGGCTTCAGAAAGCGCTCGTTCAACTTCTTCAGCAATGACATGCTCGCCGCTGGCAGAGAGGTAATGTTTTATTCGACCGGTTACAACGATACGGTAAGGATTCAACGAAACAAATTTGACAGTATCGCCAAGATTGTAGCCCCACAATCCTGCATTGGAATTCAGCACAACACCGTAGTTGACGCCCAGCTTAACGTCTTTGATACTCAATCGTGTTGGATTAGGACGATCAAATTCATTCGCAGGAATGAATTCGAAAAAAATGCCGCTGTTGAGTAAGAGCAGAAGTCCGTTGTCGCCTTGACGGTCTTGATAAGCTATAAATCCTTCGCTGGCGGGATACAATTCAATGGAATCAATCTTTCGTCCGATGCTTTGCTCTAACTTTTTACGATACGGTTCATAGTTGACGCCGCCGTAAACAAACAGATCAAAATTTGGAAATAGCTCAGTAACGCTTTTACCTGATTTCTCCCGCAACCGATCGAAATACATTTGCACCCACGGCGGAATGCCGGAGATGAAGCGCATATCTGCGTGCATAGTTTCGTTTACTATCGCATCAATTTTTGTTTCCCAATCCTCTACAATGTTCGTTGCATAAGAAGGAAGTTGGCGGAGGCGGAGGTAGCCGGGAACGTGATGATTCACAATTCCGGAGAGCCGGCCAAAACGAATGCCGTTAATTTTCTCCAGTTGAGGTGATCCGCTGATGAAAATCATTTTACCATTCAGGAAACTACTTTTTCCTGTTTCGTGGATGTACGAAAGTAACGCATCACGCGTGGCATTGATGTGATTCGAAATCGAATCGCTTGTGATGGGAATATATTTTGTTCCGGAAGTTGTTCCGGAAGTTTTTGCTAAGTAAAGCGGCTTACCCGGCCAAAGCACATTGGCTTCACCTGATTTAGTACGATTAAAATAATTGCTCAGTCCTTCGTAATCGCGAACCGGAACGTGTTTAGTAAACGAAGCGTAATCTTTTATCGAATCAAAATGATGATCGCGGCCAAACGAAGTATTTCGTCCGCCTTGAATGAGCTCACGAAAAATTTTCTCCTGCGCAGCAACACCGTTGGTGCTCCATCGGCGAGTGCGGGCTACCGAATATGCGGCTAACTGTTTGCTGAGGAAAGATAACAATCCCATGGTTCGGGAATATGGAGAAATTCCGTGTCTAAAATTACGTCATTTCCGACAATAACACCAACCACTTCAACGCGGCTTTGTTTTGTAACAATTTAGAAAGATTAAAAAGCAATATATTTTGCAGGATCGAGAGCACTTCCATTGAACCATAATTCAAAATGAAGGTGCGGTCCGGAGCTCATTTCTCCTGAATTACCAATTACGGCAATGGCATCACCCGCTTTTACAAATTGACCGGCTTTCTTTAGCAGCGCGGAGTTGTGTTTGTAGAACGAGAACAAGTTGTTGCTGTGTTGTATGCCAATTACCCAACCGGTTTCGGATGTGAAATTGGCCAAAATGACGGTTCCATCCAGCGTAGCTTTTATCGGTTCGTTGACAGCGGCGGTGACATCAATACCGTAGTGTTTTTTTACAACATCAAAACGGTTGGTGACGGTACCTTTTACGGGCGCAAAAAAGAGAAAGCTACGAATGCTGTTGCCCAGCGATGCGTCGTCACTGCTTCTGATGGAAAAAGGATCCTGTGATTCAATATCCAGACGGAGTAATGAATCCTGAACAGATCGCGCCAGTTCTTTGATCGTGTCGTAACGTTCTGCTGTTGACGGCTGTTCGGCCGTTGAATCTTGCGGGAGTTGTCCGTTGATAATCATCCGGAGATTGGCGAGGTACAAATCCCGCGCGTTCAGCGCGCGTTCCAGTGAATCAGCTTGTTGCACCAACCGGACAACCTGACGACGGCTTTGAACGTCTGCGTAGCCCGGAATATACTCGCGTAGCGGCGTGAAGGCGATAATAAACGTAGTTAACGTGATTAATAAGATGATTCCCAGTCCGCCGGCCACAAAGACGTTTAATGGTCGCAGGTTAAAAGACGCCTTTTCTTCGAAGGTGTCTTCGTTCATGATGACCATCCGGTAGCGGTTTTTCAACCGCCTGACCCACTGTTTTTGTTGCTTTTCTGCCATTTTCGGAACCCCAAACCTACTCTTTTAATAGGGATCATTCAATGCAAAGTTACTTTCACCAAGAAAAGAAGCGAAATCACCTATTATTCCCGCCTTCGGAAGGCGTTAAATACCCCGCCTTTTAAAATATTTTCGCAGTTTTGCAGTTATTCCCTTTCTTAAAGTCCCCACGACGCGTGAAGCGCCTTAGTTTCTCAATTGCCCGCCTGATTTTTGGATCGTTTTTGGTCCTGGGTTGTTCCCAGACCAAGGACACGTTCATTAATCGCAATTGCCATAATCTTTCCGCCCATTACAACGGATATTATAATGCCGGATTGAAAATTGAAGAGGGAAAAGAGAAGCTGGCGGAATCGCATACCGACTCTTACGACCGTATACTTCGCGTTTTCCCGTATGCCAATGCGGAGAAATCAAAAGCGGTATATCCGCAAATGGACGATGCTATCAAGCGGTTGTCGACTTCTATCTCCAAACATACGATGTACGATAAGCGCGGCAACGAAAAGCCGGGTTCCGAACATTGGATCGACGACAACTGGATTTTATGGGGTCAAGCCATGTTTTTCAAACACGAGTATTTTCAGGCGATGGATGCGTTCAAGTATGTGGAGGCCACGTACAAGACCGAGCCTGGTCGATATCTGGCTTCTTTGTGGATTGCAAAAACGTATCTGGAGTTGACGCAGTTGAACGAAGCGGAAACAAAGCTGGATTACCTGCGCAATACGCCCGACTTCCCTAAAAAAAATCGTTGGGAACTGGAAGCTACCGCTGCCGATTTTTATGTGCAGGTGAAAAATTATCCCAAAGCGATTGAACACCTCAAAGTGGCTGCAGAAAAAGCACCGAAGCGTGAAGACCGACTTCGCTTTCTTTATATTCTTGGTCAGCTGAATCAGGCACTTGATCAATATCCTGAGGCCTTTGCCATCTATTCGAAAGTGATTAAGATGAATCCTAAATACGAGATGGCGTTCAATGCGCGGATCAACCGAGCGCGTTGTTTCGATGCGGGAAGTGGAAGCAGTAAAGAAGTGTTGAAGGAGTTGGATGTGCTTGCGAAGGACCCAAAGAATAAAGATTTTCTTGATCAGATTTATTACGCGCATGCCGGCATTGCAAAAAAGGAAGGCCGCCAGGAAGACGAGATTGCGTTTTTAAATAAATCTATTCAGGCGAGCACTACCAATAAAAATCAGAAAGC
>JBEGUX010000347.1:0-4616 GCA_041178685.1 Bacteroidota bacterium | reverse complement strand
CCTTTCTGCGGACGATCTGCGCGCCACACCGGTTGTATCTGATAGCGTTTGAACGGAAAGGTCAATTCATGCTGATGCATGACAACATATCGAGCGAACGGAACAGTTAGGTCGTAACGTAATCCCTTTTCAGTAAGGTCAGACAACTTAGGATCAGCGAATTTTCGTAATTCGTCCATTACCGGACCTGAATTAAGAATACGGTACAGCAGTTTGTCGCCCTCGTCGCCATACTTGCCCTCAAGCGTCGACAAATTTTCCATGGCCGGCGTTTCAATTTCCAGAAAGCCGTGGCGCTGGTATACAGTTCGAATCACAGAAAAAATGTGATTCCTGCGGAGCATTTCCTGCGGAGAAAAATCGCGGGTTCCTTTAGGTATGGTAGGCTTCATAATCGGTATACCAAAAATACCGTTTCAAGCCGAGAGAAACTGATCGTTTCAGCAGAAAATGTTCACAACAGCAAGCGAATTTCGATCAGGAAGGGAAAAATCCGGCGTGAAAACCGTAAATAATCGGCTCCGGTGCTTCTGCGCGAGCAAGCTCTTCAAAGGAACCGGCATCTAAAACCAACAGAAATGAACGATTTTTAGTCGTATCCAAAACAATGGAAAGAACTATACCATCTTTATCATTCTTGCTGCCCGGCGAAGGAATGAAATACGGCTCGCCAGGATGACAACCGTGTTCATACCAGTAAAGGTTTTCACCCGTTTCAGGATTTATCCGGACAATACTATTGTAGAACCCTTTACGATGGTCCGGATGGAGACTCACACCGTACACATGGCGATAATTTGATTCCGTATTGTAACGCTCGTAATCAATTCGTGGAAGTTCAATACATGCCGAAGAGCGCATCTCTGAATTAACTTTTCGTGAACGCAGATTCATCCGATAACGACGAACGGTTCCAAAAGGCAATTCAACATCGGGATTCTCCAGCTCTTTCAAATAATACTTTTGGATAATGCTTGCATCATCGTACGCATTAATATCCATTACCAATTCCTCCCCTTCTTCCCACGCATTTACATGATGAAAGCTAAAAAAAGCTTCCGTTTCAAATTTGGCTTTCAATTTACCCGTAGATTTTTCGATCACATAAATTTTAGCCCCTTCGCGAGGATTCCACGTATGATTTTCGATGAACGGACGTTTCCAAAAAAGCAACTCCAACGGAACGGCTGTCAGCGGACCGGCAGCGATGATAAAGTATTTCTTACTCATACCAAATCCGTGCAAGTAGGCCGGATTCTTCACAAAGACTGAAGAGATGGGTTTCTTGGGATGAAGCACATCATGGATGCGATAGAAGCTGAACATGCCAAATTTTACGACGAGATTGTAGGCCGTATCCGCTTCAAAGTGAGGATGCGCCGTTGTCTTATAGGCAAATCCATCCGGAATCAGTTCTTGCATCCCGTAGGTCTCCAGTGTTTCAGGATCAAACTCAATCATCATTGGCGTTTCACCCAATGCCATGAAACGCTCACCGATTTTTGCCACATTGACTTTGGCGTTATCGGTCATATTAGGAGGAGAAGGAATGATATACGATTGAACTTTTTTGAAAATAGATTTACAAGGATCCGTTGCGAATTCAGAGTAAGTCAACTTGCCATCTCTGTTTGCTGTTTCGTACGAAGGGCACTGAAGGAAACGACAACTATAATCAACCTTACCATTCCGAATAGAAAAACCATGCAAAGCTGCAAAGCCATCAAACCAATGTTTCAACGGTTGATGAGGAAGCACCATCATTCCGGGACCATTACGTACAAAATTACCGGACAACCAATCCGGAATTTTTCCACTTAACGGAAGTTGTACAGGTTCGTGCTGATGCTGATTCTTATACAAACCGGCATCATAAAAAGTTGTGGAGTTGTTGTTCATCGCACCGCCAGTTGCAAGGATACGGATTTTGTCTGATCCATATATTCAGGAGCGATGAAAGCGGCAGCGATTTTTCCGGATGCCAATACAGCAGGAACGCCAGCGCCCGGATGAGCACCAGCGCCCACGAAATATAAATTACCAAATACTTTTGATTGCACCTGCGGCCGGAAATATCCGGACTGCATCATAGAAGGTTTGATGGAGAAAGCGGCGCCTTTGTAACTGTTCAACGTATCACGGAAGTGTAGCGGATTGATAGCGTGCTCTGCAATAATATTGGAGGAAAGTCCGGGAAGATATTTCTCTTCCAAATAACCCATAACAGTGGATGTATATTCCGGCATAATATTATCCCAATCGATTTTCCCATCGAGATTAGGCACAAGCGAAAGGCAATAGAAAGATCCGCAACCTTCCGGAGAAATAGTGGCATCGGTACGACTAGGCATATGCACATACAAGCCCAATTGTTTTCCGAGCTTCTTCCGTTTGAAGATATCACCCATCAATTTTCGATAATCATCGCCCAGCATTAAATTATGATGCTGCAAAGCAGATTCGGAATAGGATTTTTTCGTGCCAAAATAATGTACCACCAGTGAGTTACTGTACTCCATGGTAGACAGGCGAAAATTAACCGCTGCCGGCAACTCATTTCGCGGGATGAGATTCTTCATGGTGAATGCTACGTCAGCATTACTCACCACTTCATCTGCTTCCTCACAACTGCCATCTTCCAGACGAATTCCAACAGCTTTTTTATTTCGAATGATTATTTCTTTAACAGGTGTATTTAATCGAATTGTTCCACCACAATCTTCAAAGAGTTTACCAAGACCCTTAACGATAGCACCTGTTCCACCTTCAGCATAATGAATGCCCCACTCTTTTTCGAACTGAATGATCAAACCATAGATCGAAGGCGTATCAAAAGGGTTTCCTCCAACTAATAATGGGTGGAAAGAACAAACCTGTCGGATGAAATCATCCTTTACAAATTGTGCTGCATAATCGTACATCGTACGCCATGTACCCGTTGTAAGCACATGAGGAAATATGCGAGCGAAGCTGCTGAACGTTGGGAACGTTTTTTCAGTGAATGGATGAAACCAATTAAAAATATCTGTTGTACCCTGGATAAACTTGCGATAACCATCAACATCCGAAGGAGAAAATCGGGCTACCTCTTTTTCTGCACGTGCATTATCACGGACATAATCAAAATACCGTCCATCACCTTTAAATACACGGTAGAAAGGATCCAACGGAATAAGCTTGAAATAATCTTCCCTGTTTTTACCGGCCAAACTAAAAAGCTCATCGTATTGATGCGGCGCAGTAATTACGGTCGGACCGCCATCAAATTTGAAACCATTCTTCTCGTATTGGTATGCTCTTCCTCCGAGCTTATCTAACTTTTCGTAAATAGTTACTTCGTGCCCTAAAGCAGCGAGGCGAATAGCGGCAGATAGTCCACCAAATCCACTTCCTATTACAGCAATCTTTCTCTTACTACGCATACTTCAGGGTCAGTACTTTAGTTTTATTTCGAGTTGTGTATTACCTTGATGATTAAAAGCTGCTTCCGAATATTTCGGAGCGCTGAAAGTGTTTAAAGCATTGTTTGAAACGCCATAACCCTCTGCAGGAATTCCTAAAAAATTAGTGTCAAACTTTTCGTTGAAATTGGTATCGTGAAAAACAGATACTGCATATTTTCCGTTGGGCAAATCATTTACAACTACCACGGCCTTTCCTGAAGCAGGTTTTCCTTTAAACAGACGAACTGCTTTCTTGGGATTATCAGGAAAGCCGGCATCTGCTGAAAAGATGGCAATCAACACATCGCCCTTATCATCGCTAACGCCGGTAATCGTCATCGTCAATCCACTTGCGGCGCGCACCAAAAAGGAAAGCAGCAACAAAATGCAGAGGATTACGAACGAGGTGAAATGGGTTGATTTCATGAAAAATGAGGAAAATGACTAGCCTCTTAAAAACAACCAGACCCTTAAAAAGTTTAATTTTTGGGTTAAAAAAGGGCGTAAGGGAGTTAATAAATCTATTAAATAACGCTAATTAGCAGGTTTACGCTTAAAAAACTCGATCCAAAGCACACTTACGGCGGCCACTGCCAGACAACCGGCTAAATTCACTGCCGAGGGAATTTCAAAACTGAACACATCCCTTGCGCTTGGAACTACTACCGATAAAAGCAGAAAAAGAAGTGTCAAGCCAAGGACTATCTTAATAAGATTGTTCTTGTAATAAATGGTCGTAACCAATGTGTAATACTTACTTCTGCCCGTCAAGGTCAGGAGGATGTTCGCAAAAACAAGTGTGACAAAAACCAGCGTTCTTGTCATTGGCTCACCCAACGAATTTTTCATTCCGAAAAAAAGCACAGCCAGCAATCCGGCAGTAATCACCAATCCTTGGATCAAGCTTATGGACAATTCTTTCCAGGTAAAAAATGCCACAGAAAATCGACGTGGCTTACGATGCATAATGGCTGCTTCGACCGGTTCGTTTTCAAAAACAATACTGCAGGTTGGTCCCATGATCAATTCAAGAAATATCACATGAATTGGCGTGAAAATATTCACATACGACCAGCCAAGCAGTAGCGGCAATACGACAATCAGCAAAATCGGAACGTGAATGGAAACGATGTACTGAATAGCTTTCTTTAAGTTGGCATAGATCTTTCTTCC
>JBEGUX010000346.1:0-6574 GCA_041178685.1 Bacteroidota bacterium | reverse complement strand
TAAAATCCACACGGACACGGGTTCATCGAAGCAACTAACATAAAACTGGAGGGGTATTCGATAGAGAATCGTGCACGGGAAATATTCACTTTACGCTCCTCCAGCGGTTGACGCATGACCTCAAGAACTGTTCGTTTAAACTCTGGCAGCTCGTCAAGAAATAAAACGCCGTGATGCGCTAGCGAAATTTCACCGGGCTGCGGAAAAACACCACCTCCCACTAACGCAACATCACTAATCGTATGATGCGGACTTCGAAAAGGACGTACCGAAATAAGGGCCATATGTTTTGATAGCTTGCCGGCCACGGAATGTATTTTCGTTGTTTCGAGCGCCTCTTCCAATGAAAGTGGCGGAAGTATTGAAGGCAATCTGCGAGCTACCATTGTTTTGCCTGCACCTGGCGGACCAATCATTATCAGATTATGTCCTCCGGCTGCTGCTACTTCCATGGCACGCTTGATATTCTCCTGGCCTTTAACGTCCATAAAATCAAACTCGGATTTACGCTGACTTTTTTCAAACTCCTTTTCAATATCTACTGTTACAGGATTCAAGGAAACATCACCATTAAGAAACCCTACGACATCGCTGATTGATTCAACACCATAAACCTGCAAACCTTTTACGATAGCTGCTTCGCGTGCGTTTGCGGCGGGAAGAATGATTCCTTTAAAACCCTCTTTTGCAGCTTGGATAGCAATAGGTAAAACTCCTTTGATCGGCTGCAACGTACCATCCAACGACAGCTCCCCCATAATGATATAATCTGCCAGCTGATTCTGACTGACTTGTCCGGATCCAGCAAGAATTCCAATAGCGATAGTTAAATCATAAGCGGAACCTTCTTTTCGAATATCCGCGGGCGCCATATTAACAGTGATCTCATACCGCGGATAATTATAACCGGCATTTTTAAATGCAGCTACAATTCTCTTCTGACTTTCACGTACAGCATTGTCGGGCAAGCCAACCAGAATAAAATTAATTCCCTGCCCAAGATTCACCTCTACGGTGATTGTAGTCGCACTGATTCCGAAGAATGCACTACCAAACGTCTTTACCAACATATTTTTTTGACAATTGTCACCAACCCCGCCAAAGACGGAAACACTAAATGAAACCTTACAATAAATTAAATGATTATCCGACTGACCGCTCCACCAGCTGAATCAACGAATGAATTACTTTGATGTGAATCTCCTGTGCTCTGTCTGCATAAGGTGTGTGAGGAGCACGAATTTCTACATCACAAATACCGGCCATTTTACCGCCATCTTTACCGGTCAACCCAATTACCTTCATATCTGCCGCTCTTGCAGAAGCAATGGCATTAACTACATTAGATGAATTACCGCTTGTACTGATAGCCAACAACACATCACCGGGTTTACCCAACCCATCAACATAACGGGAAAAAATATGATCAAATCCGTAATCGTTACCAACACAGGTAATATGAGATGGATCGGATACAGCAATTGCCGGTAGTGCGCGTCGATTATCCCGGAAGCGTCCCGACAATTCTTCAGCAAAATGCATGGCATCGCACATACTACCACCATTCCCACACGCAATAACTTTTCCACCGGACTTAATAGCCTGAGCAATTATGGCTGCCGCCTCTTCGATTTTACGGATATTTCCCTCCAGCGCCATAAATTGCTTCAGCACCTCGGCTGCCTCTTCAAAATTTCCTTTGATAATTTCGCTTGCGTTCATATCGTTTAAATTTGGCACTGCAAGGTAAAAAGAGGAATGGAAATTACATCCGTTCTGATTACCTTGCTGATGAATTATCACACTTGGTGTCCCGCATAAATGAAACAAGGACTCTTTTTTCTCTTTTTTATACTTTTTCTGAACTCAATACGCACGGCCGGACAGAGTTTTTTCCCGGGAATCGTACAAGTTACAGGTGGTGTTGGTTTCGGAGGTGGACCGACAATAGCCTCTGATCCCTCTCCAAACGCTAAAAATACCGGGGCTGCCATCTACCGAACCTTGCCTATCGCTGCCGAAATAGGATTGACGCCACATATGGGGTTGGGCTTTCAATTTCGCAGCGATAAATACATGAACAATACAGATTCAGTCAACGCTATCGCCAACAACTACAGCCTGCTATACAACTACCATTTTGTAGTAACTCATCAAACCAACTCTTTCGTAGGCTTGAAAACAGGAATCTCCAGGAGTGCTATGGAAAAGGTGCGTACTCCGGAAGTTTTTGAAAAAACAGGCGCATTGGTACAATTATGTGCAGGTGTAAACATGTTCATCCAAAGCAAAATAGGCCTTCAACTCAACCTGGGATGGAACACATTAATTTACCGCAACGGTTCCTTTATCGATCAAAAATCAGGCGAAAGAACTCCTTTTGGAGTAACGGTTAATGGAGTAGAGTTCGGTCTTAGCGTGTTGTATGTCCTATAAATGCAAAACAGGAAGCGCCACGTTTTAAGCGGACCTCCTGCCTTGACATTTTCACCTCAATTTGCTTAACCAAAAACCGTCCGCTGAGGTTGCGAACTAACCATGAGACGTTGTAATGATACGTCTTGGATAGGCCTTTTGCCAAGATTGTTCGGTAAATGGTCCTTTTAGATTGGTGAACATCCGGTTCAATGATGTGAGTTTAATGGTGAATAATTGGATTACGAGCTCGACTTAATGATGAAAGTCTGCATTATTTTTGGAACGTGAATAAGCCTGAAATCCGTCAACATGTTTCTTTAAAGCCCTACAACACCTTTGGCTTGTCAGTCAACGCAGAGTATTTCGCTGAAATAAATTCCATTTTAGAGTTGAAAGCGGTACTTGAAAACCCAATGCTAAAAGAACTTGCTTTATTAATATTAGGTGGTGGTAGTAATATATTGTTCACTAAAGACGTCAAAGGGCTCGTACTATTCGACCGGATCAAGGTTATTGAAGTTGTCGAGGAAACCAGTGAATTTGTTTTAATCAAAGCCGGCGCCGGACTTATTTGGCACGATTTGGTTTTATATAGCGTTGAACATGGCTGGGGAGGATTAGAAAATCTATCGCTGATACCCGGCACCGTTGGTGCTGCTCCCATTCAAAATATCGGAGCGTACGGTGTTGAGATAAAAGACACGTTTGTGGAGCTGGAAGCGTTACATCTTGACGAAAAGCAACTTGTTAGCTTCAAACTAGATGACTGCGAGTTCGGTTACCGCGATAGTATTTTCAAACGATCAGCGAAAGGAAAATATATGATTGTATCCGTCACCTTTCGCCTAAGTAAAAATCCAGTACTGAATACACGTTATGGCGCAATCGAACAGCAGTTAACAGTTATGGGTATTTCAACGCCTACCGTTCAATCGGTCAGTGATGCAGTTATTGCGATTCGGACATCTAAATTACCAGATCCAAAAGTAATTGGTAATGCAGGTAGCTTTTTTAAAAATCCTGAAATATCCTTAGTACAGTTTGAAAAACTGAAGGAAGCTTTTCCGGAAATCGTAGCCTACCCTACTTCCGGAAATCAAGTAAAAATTGCAGCCGGTTGGCTCATTGAAAAAGCCGGATGGAAAGGAAAGGTTATTGGAAATGTTGGCATGCACAGCCAGCAAGCGCTCGTATTGGTGAATCATGGTGGCGCAACTGGAGAAGAACTCCTTCTACACGCAACCCGCGTTCAACAAGACATAGAAAATAAGTTCGGAATACAATTAGAAATGGAAGTAAATATCCTATAGTGAATGAAGTACTACTTCAACTCTGATAAAATTTTTGACGCTTCTTTAGCCTCTAATTTCAATTTTGCAAGTAAGTCAACCAGACCGGCCGTTTCTCCCGTGCGTGCAAGTACCTCAAGTGACTTACAAACTTCTGCCAAACGCGTAGCACCAATATTAAGCGCAGATCCTTTTAATTTGTGCGCTTGTGCTGCCAATTCCTGTAAATTACCATAGCGTAGCGACTCTTCCAAAGCAGCTTGTACCTGCTCAGCCTGATCAAGGAACATTCGGATTACTTTAAAGAAGAAATCAGGATCACTACCGATGGTCATCTCTCGAAGTGCATTGACAATCTTCATGTCAATTATTGGCCTTCCTGATGAAGTGCTTTGAACTATTGCTGTTGGTGTCTTTCGAATTTCAGGGTCTGACCACTTTTTCAATTGATCGATAATTTCCTCGATCATAAATGGCTTGGAAATGTAATCGTCCATCCCTGCTTCGATACACTTCTCTTTATCGCCTTCCAACGCAAAAGCTGTCATTGCAACGATATACGGACGTTGAGGCAATACCATTTTATTCAATATAAATCGTGTAGCTTCCAATCCATCCAACTCCGGCATTTGAACATCCATGAAGATAACATCGAATACTTCGTTGCGTATTCTTTCAATAGCTTCGCGTCCGTTTGAAACAATAACCGGCTTATAACCAAGTCCTTCAAAAATATTCTGGGCAAGCTTCTGATTGATCTGATTATCTTCCGCAATCAATATTCTCGCAGGAATCGTCTGTGCCAACTTGGAGCCCATAGCTTTCAAGCCCTCATCATGACGCGTACGTTGATGCTCTTCCATTGAAAACAACCCAATCAAAATATCCAGCACCTTACTTCGGTCTACATTCTTAGGAATAATAGCAGAAATCACATCACTGGAATAGCTAACCAATAGCTCAGTACCTTGCTCTGCATTGAACAATACAATTGGTAGCTGATCCTTCGTTTTATAGCTTCGAATAGCCTCAGCTACCAGCAAAGGATTCATGGATAAAAGCTGAGAATCAATCAGTACAAGATTAAATCGCTGATCTCCACGAAGTAAATTATCGGCTGTTTCAGGCTGCAGACAAATTTGAGGAACCATGTTCCATCGCGTGAAGTAATTTCCGTAAATCTCTGCTGCGGTACGATCTTCACCGATAACCAGCACATTTGCGTTAGCCAGACGACGCGCTCCGGTTCGGATATCTTTTACGCCATCAGTAGATTCCACTGCACTCGTTCGAATAGTGAAGGAGAAAGTTGACCCATCGCCAACTTTACTCTTCGCCCAAATTGTACCGCCCATCAACTCCACCAAATTTTTACAGATGGCGAGTCCAAGTCCTGTACCACCATAATGACGGGCAGTTGATGAATCGACTTGAGAATAGCTGCGGAACAAACGATCCATTCTGTCAGCAGGAATTCCAATACCAGTATCTTTCACCTCAAAAAGCAGTTGCTGCTGCTTATCCAACTCCTGAACCATAGATAAATGGATCACAATTCCACCGCGTTGTGTGAACTTGATAGCATTGGAAACCAAATTCATCAGGATCTGACGTAGTCGTGTAATATCTCCATTTACATAGGCAGGTGTACCTTTAGCAATAGTATACTGCAACGTCAGCTTTTTCTCAATTGCCTTCGATGCCAACAAATCAAATGTTTCTTCAATACAACGCTTCAGAGCAAATGGCTTATGCTCCAGCTCCATTCGAGATGATTCAATCTTTGAGATATCAAGAATATCATTTATGACAGACAACAAAGCTTCACCACTCAACAATATAGAATCAACATACTCTTGCTGCTTGGTGGTAAGATTAGTTTGATTGAGCAGTTTACCCATACCAATAACACCATTCAGTGGCGTTCTGATTTCATGGCTCATCGTCGCCAGGAAACTTGATTTAGCTTCTGTAGATGCTTCTGCTTTTTCACGTGCCGACAAGAGATCGGTCTCTGCATTTTTTCTGGCGGTAACATCATGCGCAAAGAAAGACACGCTGGCAACCTGACCGTTTGGTCCCATTACAGGCGTTACAATCAACTCCATATAATTTTTTCCCGTCGACAATTCAATCATCCGCTCCAACACTTGTGATTCACCGGCAAAAGCTTTTTCAAAAATTGCCAGATAGTCACTTCGCAGTGAATGCGGAACGATATCGAGGAAATTGAATCCTTTTTCTACAACAACGCCTGTTAATCCATAGAAGAAATCCGCAATACGTGAATTCAATAACAAGATCGTGTGATGTCGGTCAATTGAAATAATTCCGTATTCTTTATTTTCAATCAAGTCATTCAAGCGATTACGGCTTTCACGAACCGATTGCTCCATTCTCTTCCTTTGCGTCACATTTTCAGCCATGGCAAGAATGAACGAAGGCGCGCCTTTCTCATTTCTTGTCAACGACGTGGAGATCTGCAGCCAGACAACCTCGTTGGTACGACGAATAAATCGGACCTCTCGGCGAACCATGGCAGCTTCGCCGCGAAAATGTCTAGATAAGCGCGCACGTTCCTCCTCTTTATCGCCGGGGTGAAGCAATTCAAGCATATTCAATCCGTCCAACTCGTTTTCTCGATAGGCCATCATCATACAAAAAGAACGATTAGCCGATTTTACTTTATAATCAGCACCAATCATCAGCATCGGGATGTCGCCCTTTTCAAATGTAGCACGAAACGCATCTGAAGCGGATTGTACAGTACCATCTGTTGTAAGCTCTCTGAATAATCGTTCATCATGAATACGCAACAATAATAAGCTACGACCTTCTTTAGTGAACTTATCAGCCTGAATTACAGC
>JBEGUX010000345.1:0-3242 GCA_041178685.1 Bacteroidota bacterium | reverse complement strand
CTGGCGCAAGCGGAGTAGTCAACGTTAACTTCGTGAGCAACACCGTTGGAACATTTAACGGAATCATTTCAATTGATAATAATGATGTGGATACTTCAGTATGCCTGAGTGCATCCACATACCCGGCTCCGGATGTTAATCCTTCTACTGCTTCAGTATCAGCTACAGCAGCGGCTTGTGGAACAACAGCTACCCAAACATTTGATGTAGAAAACTTGGGCGGAAGTGATCTTTATTACTCTGTTTCCGGTTTGCCTGCCTGGTTAACCTACACCACTTCCGGCGACACGGTTGCTGCAGGGGCTTCACAGGTAGTTACCTTGAATTTCAATAGCGGCACATTGCCTGGTGGAACGTATACAGCTACAATTACTGTCGTTTCAAACGATCCTCGTACACCATCTGTGCCAGTGACAATTTCTTTTGTTGTTGGACAAAATCCGTGTATGGATTTCACTTTCACCACCAACACTTGTACAGGTCAAGCTAACTTCACGTCAATTGCTATCAACACGCCAACCAGTTATTCCTGGAACTTTGGTGATGGCGGTGCTACTGCTACTACTGCAAATCCTGTACACTACTACAGCGCCAATGGTACTTACACCGTTGAATTGATTGCTTGTAATGCCGCAGGTTGTGATACCGTTACTCAATCTGTTAACGCAATCATCACCGGCCCGCAGCCTACCAATTGTTATCCGGTAACTTCAGCGTACTGTTGCGGTATCGGTCTGACGAACGTCACGATGGCCAACATCAACAACACAACCAACGATGCTATCGATGGGTATCAAGATTATACTTGTACTGACACCACCACGTTGGAAATTGGACAAACCTATCAGCTCTCTGCTCAAACCGGTTTCACGTATCCTGAAAGCGTTCTTGCCTGGATCGACTGGAATGCTGATAACTCACTTGACCCATCAACAGAGCAAATCTTTGCTGATAACGGCCAATTGACTTTCCACCTCGGAAGCTTTACCGTTCCTGGCAACGCCGTTATCGGTCAGCCGCTCCGTTTCCGTATTGCTTCTGACTATTCCGTTAACCCAACACCAACTCCTTGCTTAGACCTTCAGTTTGGTCAAGTAGAAGATTATTCTGTATTGGTTCGCCTGCCGGTGGGTATGAATGAAGTAGCGTTGAACATTCCATTCGCTGTATTCCCTAATCCGTTTGAAGGCTCTTCGCGTATCGAGTACCAACTCAACGCTTCTTCAAACGTCACATTGGAAGTTTACAACGTAGTTGGCGAAAGAGTTCAATCTTTTGTTTCTGCTGAGCAGCAAGCCGCCGGTAAACATTCCTTCACCTTCGAAGGATCTGTTTCCGGAATTTATACGGTTCGTTTGACGGTTGATGGACAGTCAATTGTTCAGAAGATTGTAAAACTCTAATTGAACAAACTAGAATTTAACGCGGGGGTTACTGAAAAGTAGCCCCCGCTTTTTTTGTACAAATGAATTCAGCATTATAATCTGAATTACCTTTACGTCATGAGATTTCAAAAGCATATTTTCATTTGTACCAATCAACGTGCGGAAGGCGCACGTAAGTCCTGCGGCGAAGCCTGTGGTTTAGATTTAGTTAAAGAATTTAAAAAAGAGCTTAAAGATGCCGGGTTGTCGGATAAAATTCGGGCTCAGCGTTCAGGCTGCCTGGATGCGTGTGACCAGGGACCTTCGCTGGTCATTTATCCGGAAGGAGTTTTCTACGGAGGTGTACAAAAGGAGGATGTTGCCGAAATCGTTCGAGAACATATCGTTAATGATCGGATTGTCGATCGCCTGCGAATTGATTTTGATAAGACAGTCTGATGGACTTATCACCGGAAAAATACCGGCAAGATTTCGAAATTGTTCGACTTACGGCCGAGCAGTTGATCAAGGATCTTGAGATGTTCAGTATTACAATACATTTTTCCGGAGATCCTTTGCATGCTTACGATGAATTGCTCCAGCAATTGAAGCCCATTTTAAAAGACCTTTATAAAAATCATTCCTCTACCTTTCAATCATTATTGTATCGAATAGATATAAATGAGAGAAAATTTCGTCAGATTTTATCAGGAGAGAATTTCATAGATCAATTGGCGGAGGAAGTGCTGCAACGCGAATTTCAAAAAATATTGATTCGTAAATTTTTTAGCGGAAAAGAATAATAGTTTTACTTTTTCTCTCTTTTTAAATCAAAAATGAACGTTTAATTTATTTTGATGTTACGTTAAACAAAAGCTGTCCGGTGTTGTTTAGCTTTTATCTAACCTAAAACATTTTACTCCAAACATTATGAAAAAAAACTTACTTCGCCTGGCAGCGGTGGTCCTGATGGGATTTTTCGCCAATGCATCGACGAGTAGTGCCCAAAACGCAGAACTGCAGATTATTCACAATTGTGCTGATCCCGCAGCTGAATTCGTCGATATTTACGTGGACACAGTACGTGTTCTTGACGATTTTATGTTCCGTGAGGCAACACCTTATTTGTCCATACCAGCCGGTGCATATACCGTAGGTGTAGCTCCATCTACCAGCTCCTCTGTAGCGGATACATTGAAATCATTTTCAGTTGTATTGGATCCAAGCGAGCGATACATCGCAGTAGCAAGTGGAGTAGTGAGTCCTGCTTCTTTTGCTGCAAATCCTGACGGAAAAGATTTGAACTTTACGCTCAACATTCGTGCTGGAATGCGAAATGCAGCAGCCAACGGAACTGATGTAGACTTTGTAGTATTACATGGCTCAACGGACGCTCCTACAGTAGATGTGGTGCCTATGGGTTCTGCAAACGTACTTGTTGACAATGCCGCCTACGGTGATATTACCAATTACTTGACCGTTGCACCAACCGGCTATAAGTTAAATATTACACCGGCTAACGATAATTCAACTGTTGTTGCATCCTATGATGTTGATCTCACCGGACTTGCCGGTGGTGCTGCTGTGGTTTTTGCGAGCGGCTTCCTTGATCCTTCTGCTAACCAAAACGCTGCTCCATTTGGACTTTTTGCTGCGCTCAGCAGTGGTACTGTGGTACAATTTGCAGAGAACACAACTGCAAGATTACAGGTACTCCATAATGCTGCTGATCCTGCTGCTGCACTGGTAGATATTTATGCTGATACTACGTTGTTGTTAAATGATTTTGCGTTCCGTGCGGCATCTCCTTTTGTAGATGTTCCATCCGGTGTTACCATTAACATTGGCGTTGCTCCTCCTTTCAGTACTTCATCATCT
>JBEGUX010000344.1:0-3337 GCA_041178685.1 Bacteroidota bacterium | reverse complement strand
GCCAAAAAGGTGAATGCAATTATTCAGGTTGGATCACAAGTCCAAAAGATACTACTCCAACTGAATCTGCCATCAAGTCTTCATCTGGCGGACTCGGAAGAAAGTTTCGCTCACTGATCATACAAGTCTTTGATTTGGCACCCCAAGAAGCAGAGTTAAGGGATCTTAAATTGCAATTACGATCAGATACGGTGAATGCAGATCTTGCTGTAACGGAATTCATCGCCTCCGAAGATGAAATACACGGAACGCTTGTTGATTTCTCTACCGGTGGCTCCTGGAAAATTAAAGGTGGGTTCCACCAGCGAAAGCGAGCTTTTGATGTTACTGTTTTTCCTATTGCCGAAAAAAAATATTTGCCTTTGCTGCAGCTGCTCTTTGGCGCAGCAGTAGGATTTGATTCGCTTCATCTTGTTTTGAACGGGCTGGAGGGTGGTAGAAACGAAGCAAAGTTGACCGGTATGTTTGATGCAGAAGGCGCTTTCGGATATCATCCCAAAATCGCATCGGATACTGTCCGACTGAATCATGCACGCTTCGATTATAGTATTTCAATTGATGAGAATTCTATTGTGCTTGATTCTTCGAGTTTTGCTGAAGTTAACCGGCTTACGATTAAACCATATTTTAAGTATGATAGATCATCATCTACTGCGTATTCGCTGAAAATTAAAATTGACTCTACCGCAGCGAACGATTTTTTCGGCTCGTTGCCGCAAGGAATGTTCGATGAAGTCCGCAGCCTGCGTGCTGATGGTTACCTAAAGTTTGCATTAAATTTTGAATTGAATACAGCGAATCCTGATTCGGTAATTTTTGATTGTTCCATGAAGCGGATGGGCTTCAGGATACGTGACTTTGGGAATACAGGAATTCCGAAAATTAATGGTGAATTCGTTCATGAGGTTTATGAAAAAGATAGATTGGTTCGTACTTTTTCAGTTGGGCCGTCAAATCCTGATTATACTACACTTGATCAGGTCTCTATCTATTTCCGAAATGCAGTCTTGACTTCCGAAGACGGAAGCTTTTTTTATCATAATGGCTTTAACGAAGATGCGTTCAGGAAATCAATTGCTGCCAATTACCGCGCCGGTAAATTTGTCCGTGGCGGTAGCACCATCACTATGCAATTGGTTAAAAATGTTTTTTTGACGCGAAAGAAAACGGTTGCACGCAAAGCTGAAGAAGCTCTTATAGTTTGGCTGATAGAGTCGAATCGTCTAGTGTCGAAGGAACGCATGCTGGAAGTTTATTTCAATATCATTGAGTTGGGACCTTCTGTTTATGGAATCGGTGAAGCATCGCGGTTTTATTTTGATAAAAAACCAGCTCAACTCGATCTGCAAGAGGGGATTTTCTTGGCTGGTTTGCTGCCTCGCCCCAAGGCTTTTCGCTACCAATTCGATTCCACGGCCACTTTGAAACCCTATCTCGCAGATTACTACCGCGTAATGACTAATTTTATGCTTCGGAAGGAATTGATCACGCAACAAGAGTACGATGCCGTAAAACCTACAGTAACCTTAAAAGGTCCAGCGTTGGAGATGGTAGTACCCAAAGATACGGCGGCTCCTTCAGTAGATGAATCGCCAACAGAATGACCGCTGTCATATATTCCTGACTTGATTTTGTTTAATTTTGTAGTAGTAAATTAATTGTATGCTCGGACTCAAATTACCTACCGATCCTTTTTGGGTGAACATCGTTGAGCGAAACATCGACGAGATTCTTACTGATCATGCTTTCTGCGAGCAGAAAGCTGCCACTAATGCCATTAATATTCTGGTAAAATTTCCGGAATATCCCGAATTGGTTTCTGCAATGGTGGAACTGGCTCGAGAGGAGTTGCAGCATTTTGAAATGGTGCATGATCGCATCAAGCAACGTGGAAATGTGCTGGGTCGTGAGCGTCGTGATGATTATGTATGGGAGCTGAATCAGTTTATCCGTAAAGGACATGCTCGTCACATTGTTTTAGTTGATCAATTGTTATTCTCGGCTCTTGTGGAAGCCAGGAGCTGTGAGCGATTCAAAGTACTCTCCGAAAATATATCAGATCCGTCCTTGCGTGAATTTTATCGTGATTTAATGATTAGCGAAGCCGGACATTATACGATGTTCCTTGGATTTGCTCGCAAATATGCCCACGGAATTGACGTTGACGCTCGATGGAATGAGTTTTTGGAATATGAAGCTCAAGTAATTAGTCGCTATGGGAAGAAAGAAACTATTCATGGTTAATTAATCGTACTCTCCATGTCTTTTCGTCACTCCACCCGTGTAGAAGTTCGTTTTGTTGATATTGACGCTTTTGGTCATGTCAACAATGCCAATTATCTCAGTTATATCGAGCAGGCACGTGTAAATTATTTTGATGAAATCGTTAATTGGCCATACGACTGGAGTAAAGAAGGTATAATTCTGGCAAAAGCTGAGTTGGATTATATTCAACCTATAAAATTCAAGGACGAGATTACGATTTATACACGCTGCTCACGTCTTGGAAATAAAAGTCTTGACCTGGAGTACAGGATTATCAAAATGCAGGACGGAAAAGAGATTTTAATGGCAGACGCAAATACAGTTTTAGTTGCGTTCGATTATATCAATAAAAAGCCGATTGAAGTTCCTGCAGATTGGCGCCGTGCGTTACTGTCCTACGAAGAAGAGGGTAGTATTGTGCAATAAGCTTTACTTGCGGTTTTTATTGCAGCTGTGGAGTATCCAACGACACGTAAATAGAATTTGCGGAAATATATTCCGGAACAATCGATTTCATTTTAGCAACAATCTGGTCGTTGCGTTGATCCTTGAATAGTCCGATTAATTCGTCAATTTCTTTTTCAATTACCTTGAAATCGTATTCCCTGACTTTTGCGATCATAATCTTCTCGTGATGCGTAGCCAGCGTGGTCTCGCTGTCGGCAAGTAATTCCTCGTAAATTTTTTCGCCTGGTCGTAAGCCTGTAAATGTTACCTGGATATCTTTTCCTTCTTTCAATCCTGCGAGTTGAATCATTTTCTTGGCCAGATCAAGAATACGGACGCTTCGGCCCATATTGAAAATGTAGATCTCGCCACCTTTTCCGAAAGAGCCTGCTTCCAATACCAGCTGACAAGCTTCCGGAATCGTCATGAAAAATCGAGTGATTTCCGGATGTGTTACTGTTACCGGTCCGCCATCTTCAATTTGTTTTTTGAACCTTGGAATCACCGATCCATTCGAATCAAGGACATTTCCAAACCGTGTCGTAATAAATTTTGTAGATGTATTTTTTCCTAGCGATTGGCAATATATTTCAGCAATCCGTTTTGTCGCGCCCATGATGTTGGT
>JBEGUX010000343.1:0-8325 GCA_041178685.1 Bacteroidota bacterium | reverse complement strand
GATAACTTTAAATTCAGGAACTGCGGTCCCTTTCCTTGAATCGATGAAGGCAACATCGATAAACTTATTTTTCAATTCCAGCTGGAGTAGTTTCCGTAAAACATTTACGGGCCCATTGTAGTTCGCTAATTCATCAAAAGCAGGATTGGCTGTTTCTTCACGATTTACACTCAATCCGTGGCGGACATGAAAACGATTTGACGTGGAGAATTCTGCAACCACTCGGTCCAGGTATTCCTGAAATATATCTATGGTGAAAAATTCACATTCCGGATATTTTTCAATCAGGTAAGTAAAAATACCACGCGTTGAAACACCCGTTCCCGTTCCTATCTCTATTACAAGTTGTGGAGCCACTTGATCTATCGCACGACGGAGTTCATTCAAGTCTGCTGAAGTAACTGCTCCGGCATTATCAAACACGTCACCACGGATTCTATTAATAAACTTTACAATCCGTTTTTTAGCGGAATTTTTAATTCTTAGAATATTTTTCATTGAATCAATCATGCCTCAAAAGGCCTAAAAGAGATAATTGAATAAAATTAGTGAAAAAGTACGCTTAAATCAAGCTTCTATACCGCGAACTTTTGATTACCCGGGGATAGTCTCCAGAAGTTTTTCTGTCTCCTTTGCGAAGATCAGCAAATCCTTATAAAATTTTTCATTGATCACAGGTTTAATTCCATGAGGTATTGCACTGGGCCAACTTTTCCGTAACCGGTGATGGAAACGATGCGGATTGCATAACACCAATTTTGACAAGATGTTCGGAGTATACTTCCAATTCCTTCGTGCATCAGACAAAGCATTCATAATTGTCCAGATCTCTGCCGGATAATAATTTTCAGCTTTCTTAAAACTATCGGATTTCTTTTCACCCTTACCTGAAAGCGCCTGCAGGAAAAGTACCGGCAACATCATAAATTCACTCATCAACGATTTCAGTTGATAGGCATTGGCAGGTCGCCATCCATCCTCCAGCTGATGGATAAGTTTACGTACCATTCTCCTTGCAGAGACGTCGAAAACAGTGCGGTCAGTTGGCGTTATAAATACACGTAGTTGCGTTTCGCCAAGCAAGACAGATGCATTGGACAGCGACTCTAACGGTAAAATTGCTTCAGGATAAGACTTTAAATCCTGTGCAGATAGTACAAACCATCCGTGATGCTGTAATGGGTCAAAGCGGCACATAAATTTTCGGGCAACGGATAATCGCCGTGCGACTTTATTCAAACGAACCGGGTCAAGAAAAACCTCATTGCGCAGGATTACCAGTGCATCAACATCGCTATATCCGGTTAATTGCCCGTCGCCCAGACTGCCATGAAGAATTACCGACTGAATATCATCGGCTATTGGTAGTAAATGATTACGAAGTGCGACAATTTCTGAATGACCACCCGTGTAGGAAGGGAGTTCCAGTTCTAATCTTTCACCACTTTGCAGACCTCCCAGATATGAGTAGCCAAGACATACAGCAGTAGCATCCTTAAACCGCTGAAATGGATGCCAAGAGGTGACACCTCCGTTAATGTACTCGCGTAAGAGTTGATGAAAAGCCATCCTGGAAGATGTATTGGGTTTATCTTTCAAAACCTTGGTAGTACAATTGCTATAATTGCTCGGCAAACACCAGAAAATCGAGCGTTCGCTTTTCAAAAGTGAGGTCGCGCATATCCATCAAAGCCTGTCGCGCCAGTTGTTCTGATTGCTCGCGATTTTCAATGGCCATTTTTATACCGCGGGCAAGGTCTTCCGGGCAATCCGGCTTTACGAATATAACATTCTTTTCGTTCACAACATCCCGTGTAGCAAGAAAATCAGGCGTAACCACTACATTACCGGTTGTCATATATTCATTCACCTTTTGAGGGTAATTAAAATCAACCAGATGATCTTTAGCGGTATAGTAAGAAACCAATACGTCAGCTGCTAATTGGTAATAGCGCACATAGGTGGAGTCTTTGAAAAAACCCGTAAACTGGACGTTATCTATTCCGTTAGCAAAGCAGTACTTTTTAACCGATTCAACCGCACTCGGGCGACCACCCGTGAACAGAAAATTGTATTTCGGAAGCATGCTGGCCGCCGTAAAAATATATTTCAACTCATTGACATCCATACCTAATTTTCCGGTATACACAATCAAAGGCGAAGAGGAATTATAGCCGATTTCTTTTCGAGCTTCACTTTTCGAGCAGTTGACGATGGGAGCAGGAACGGGGGCCAGTGAAAGCGTAAACCGTTTGTCCTCGATGGGAACCAGTCGCTGTATCGCCTCACGCGTTGAAGTCACACCGGCAATAACACCATCGGAATTTTTTACAACCCACTTGAAAATGGGTCGGTCTTTTACTTCGGAAGCAATGTAGATTACTTTAGCATTGAAGAACAACGCTAATAATTTTCGAAAAATTATCGCCGGAATCAGTGCTTTAGCATCCCTTGAAAGAATCAAAGTTTTCCGTCGAAGAAAAATACCTTCCACTGCTATTCGAAAGGCGCTGAAGGAAAAACCTATAAGAAGCACTATAAACCGCCATAGCTTCGGGGATTTTTCGAGTAGCGGCGTAAGTAAGAGTCTACGGTGGACCGTATTTCTCAATCCGTACGCAGAAGGAATGTCTTGAGAACTTATGTTGCCTCTCATGTATGTGTACGGATATACAACGGTCACATGATTACCATGTCCGGCAAATCCATCACACAAGCGCATATCGTAAATCCTGTTAGTAGTCGTACGTAACAGACAAAAAGGCGAGAGCAGGTATATTCGAAAAGGCCGTTTTTGCATGGAGGATAATTATACAGAAGTATTAAATTCGGTCGCGAGTATTGCCATGATAAATTGATCGATGAATTTTCCATGCTTGAAAAAATCGTCGCGCAATATTCCCTCTTTTTTAAATCCACACTTTTCGTAAATGCGGATAGCAGGTAAATTGTCTACACGTACTTTTAGAAATATACGATGTAAATTCAAACCTGAAAAGCCATCCTTCAACGTTTCACGGCAGGCTAAAGTTCCGAACCCTTTCCCGGCCCAGGCTTCGTCCATCATTATTGCGAACTCAGCCTGGCAGTTATTTTTATTGATATGCTTCAGGAAAGTCATTCCTATCAATTCACCGGTTATTCGATGAACAACGGCATAACATCTACTATCAGTGGCAACAGAAAGTTGGTGTTGCAACCACCGCTGCTCATCCTCCAATGATACCACGAAAGAATGTGCTGAAAAATTATCGCGAATTGCAGATTGATTCCGCCACTGCCAGGTGACTTCCGCATCGGACATAACCGGTGTTCTCAGCACTATTTCGGAACTATTATCCATAACCTAATGAGTTGCCGGCAAGTCTGATTTTGACCAGCGATAGCGTTGCAATATAGCACCAAATTTCCCTTTTGCCTCAGGTAAATTTAGCTCCCACGATTCAATCACATCATCATATACTTTCTGATCAAGTATTCGCTTACCAATATAAAAAGGAAGCATCTGCTTACTGAAGTTCTGCTTAAACACCAACAATGGATCATCTGTAGCCGCCGATATTCCACCGCCTAGGTGCATCGCAGAAAAGCCCTGATCAGCTGCCCAATTCAATCCTTCGTGCAACAAGAGATTACCGACACCGGATAGACGGCCTTCGGGAGTTACGGACGATAAAAAATAATGGGCATATTTTCCACGGCCTAAAAATACAGCAGCCCCTTCTACCCCACTGTCATTCACTGCCAGTAATAATGCGCCGTCAGTAGCAACAAGTTTCCGTAAGGCAGAGAAATAGGCAGGTGAAAAATAATACTGCCTGGCAGCTTTCAACTGCACCATATTCTCGAGGTAAATTCGAACGAACTCTTCATACTTTTCGAGTGAACGGTCGTATTGTATACTATAACCCGCCTTTTCAGCTTTACGTATTTTATTTCGGTTCTGTGGAGTATACTGCGCAAAACGAATATCAGCATTGATCGAAAGATCTACTGCCACATAATCGCGTAGGTGCAACAATTGCATTCCGGAATCCGGCGATACAAACCGCTGATTGGAAAGCAAGGGATGGAAACGGATGAATTCCGAAACTACTTTTTGCCGGCGACAGTAATCTAAAAATGTCGATTCAGCTTCTCGAATAAAATCCAGTGATTCAGTTGAACTTACAGGACCGGTGTAACCGTAGCAAGACTCTATATCGAAGTACCCTTTGGGCGACAAATGTTCAGGTAACGCTCGGATCAGAAATGGCAACAAATAGCGGTCGGATCCTCTTTGAAAGACAAATAATCGTGCTTCTCCGTTTCCATTTTCTTCATACAGGTGGTGATAGCGAGCAGTAAGGTGAATATCCTGCAAAGCGATAGGCAGTTGCGCCACTTCGTTGTCCCATTCAGTATTGGACATTGCGGTTATAATCCGAGCGCTGGACATGAAAGCAACCGGGAATTACGCGTGCGTGGAAAGGAATTCTTTTATTTTCCTGCAAACGGAAAGCACTTGCCCTCGGGTAAGTTCAGGAAAACTTGGAAGTAGTAAAGCCTGATGGTTCAGCTGTGTTGCCACCTTCATATCGCCGCGCATTTCACGCAGATGAGTATGATGATTGATCGGATAAAACATTGGACGGGTTTCGATATTATTTTCAAAAAGAAACAATTCCAACGCCCTCTTCTTCTCATAAGTAAATCCGTCGAAGCGCACTGCAAACATCCATTGCGCATGCGTGGTGCCCGGTTCCTGATATTGAAACCGCACTTCGTCCACGCCGGATAATTCTTTGTGATACAACTCGAACACCGTTTGCTTCATTTCACGGATTTCGTCTTTGATCTCCAGTTGACCATACAAGAGCGCAGCTTGTATGTTCGTCATACGGTAATTGTAACCCAATTTATCGTGAACATAACGAACGCTGGACTGGCCTTGACCGCGAACAGAATTCAGGTATTCAAAGAGATCTTCATCATCAGTAAAAACTGCACCGCCTTCACCGCTTGTAATCGTTTTATTACCAAAAAAAGATACCGATCCCATCACAGCAGCAGTTCCTGCAGAGCGGTCGTTATACGTTCCAAACAACCCCTCACAAGCATCTTCAACGATTTGAAGTCCGGGATGCTGCTCACGCAATGCAGGAACATTGAGAATGTTGCCAAGGTTGTGGACGACAAGTAACGCTGTTTCGTGATCATAGTCTTTGATCAGGCGCTGATCTATATTCCATGTATCGAGCCTTGCATCTAAGGGCTTTAATTCGAACCCACCGGAGAATAGAAAACTGTTCCATGCTGCCACATATACATTATTGGGCACCAGGATTTTTTTCAGGTGAGGATATTTATGTTTTAGGCCAAGTGCCAGCATGTGCGTAGCACATGTTCCATTATTGACCAGAATAACGTAGCGGCTACCAACTGCTTCTTTCAGCCGTTCCTTGGCTTTATCGATATAAATGCCTTGCGATGAAATCCATGTTGAATCCAGCGCTTCATGAGCATAACGCAAACAGTTTTTAGGCAGATACGGCTGGTAGATGGGTAACATAATCAGAAGTTGGTGCACAAAAAGCACCACGAGTTAATACTACCAAAGTCGCGCAAAGGTTACCCCTAAAATTGGGGTTTTTAGCGTAAAACAGCAGCTCCGCCTTTTGTGAAGAAGCGAATACCTGTTAATCGCGATTCCCTCACAAATTCAGCAAAAGAGGTATTCTTGTGTACATCATCACTGATGATCAATCCGCCCTTCGAAATAGTTGGTAACACGGCCTTGAATTCAAAACGCATGTTTTCATAACTGTGATCGCTATCGTGGAAAAAGATATCAATGGCTTTTAGCTCTTTCAATAACTCCGGAAGCAATTTCTCTGAAGATCCCAAACGCAACTCCCAACGCGAGCGCAGTTTTTCAGGGACTACCCAACCGGATGATTGATGCAGGTTTTCCGGATTATAGCTTTGCAAGTCAAGATTAGGAAGATCAATCGAATAGAGTTTGCCTTTCCCGTTACGATGCATGGCATTCAAGATGGTCCAGGATGAGACGCCGTGAGCAACACCTGTTTCTACCATGATTTCCGGATCCGCCATTCGTACGATGAAGTAAAGGAACTTCCCGAAGAAATAAGTTGGACGATTACCTGGCATTTCTTTGCCGGGCAGCGTATTCATTGGAATAAAATCACCTGCTCGGAGTTCGTTGATGATGAGTCGAGCTTTTTTTGAATCGTATTTCCTACCCAACACTATTTTTCCTGCTCGAAGAAGCATAAGTTCATGCAGCATTCGCTTATCACCACGCGCATACCTTACCAATGCCAGTGGATGCCATAAAAAACTCGATCGGTTAAAATTTATCAGCATTTATCGTTCTAAAGCAGTCTGTTTCGACCTACTGATCATTTGGATGTTCTGGAACGAAAAGTAAAGAAATATAATCACATTCAAAACATTGGTGATGAGCAAGGCCATGGCCATTCCCGCAGCTTGATAATAGGGAATGAGTAGTAATGAAAGTACCACCCCTAACACTATGGTAATAACGTATGCAACCACTCGCATTCTGACTAAACCTAAACTCTGCACAAGCGGAAGTGTCCAAAAGGTGACCACTCCCAGCAGCGCACCAGCGAGAAAAAACATATAGCCGGCAGCAGCTCCCAAAAATTCCTTACCATATAAGAAAACTATTACCCATTGGTGAATGAAATACATCACGATAAAAAAAGCAACAGAGGGAATCACTGAAACCCGAACAATTTTGCGCAGCATAATTTTCATCTCGCCGAACTTTTGATCTGCCATGAGTTTTGCCAACTGCGGATAGATGGAGCTGGCCAATGGATCTGTAAGTGCAAGGATGGAATATGCCAGTTTTTTAGCAATGCTGTAATAAGCTACTTGCTCCGGACCGGTAAGTAATCCCAGCAATACCACATCGCCCTGACTGATAATTGTTTTTAACGTATTACCAAGTGAATTACCCAGAATAAAGGAACGTATTTCTTTACGGTCCTCACTAACAACAGCGGCATCTGCATCACGGTATTGCAACCATTCTTTACGCAATTCCAAATAAGCGATATAATTGCAAATAAATGCGTTGACAAAACGAACTATAATTATAGCCGGAAAAAATATGGCAATATTTTTTGGATAAAAGTATACGACGATAGCCACTACTATCGTCTCTACAGAATCCATGATAATCTCTATAACTGACGTTACGCGGAAGCGGTAATATAGCCGAAGCATGCTTCGACTTATGGAATTGAAGTAAGTCAAACCGGAAGCAACCGCATACACAATCATGTATAAATGAATTCCCGGGAATTCATCATGAATGAAAGTAGTACTATACGAGAGTCCTGCGATAATGAGCACAGAGACGACCAGCATGATTACACTGAGTCGCAGGCTGGTCTTTACCAGAGAAAACAGCTTGTCAGTGCGATTCGTAGAATGATAGCCGGCGCCATATTTTATTAATGCAGTTCCAAGGTTAAGGTTAAGAAACTCCTGAACCAGACCGACAAAAGCGACAACGAGTGTATAGGAACCGAATAATGCAACACCTAAGCCACGAGCGATGACTACAGAACGAAGGAATGCTAATCCCGTACTGTAAAAATTGGAAAGAAAAATCCAGGAGCTGTTTTGTACCAGCCGCTTGGTCTCCTGATCCAGGAATGAAAGCAGACGGCTCATTTATTATCTATTCTTCTTCCTTCTTTTTTTTGCGACTGAAGCGGCCTTTTTTCTTTGGCTCCTCCTCGTAATATCCATGACCATAGCCGTAGCCATAACCATAACCATAGCCATAGCCGTATCCATAGCCATAGCCATAGCCATAGCCATAGCCATAGCCCATACCACCAAATTTAACAGCGTTTAGGATGATGGAAATATTTTTCATTTTTCCCTCTCTGTAAAGCTTATTCAAAGTTTCCAGCTGATGTCGTCGGGTATAGTTCTGACGAACCACATAAACAATCGAATTTGCATAAGGTACAAGTGCCATGGCATCGGATATAAGTCCGAGTGGCGGCGTATCAAGAATTACATAGTCGTAGTTCGCATTCATGTAATCAAATAAGACTTGCATCCGATCGCTCATCAATAACTCAGATGGATTGGGCGGCTTAGGGCCTGATAATACAAAGTCGAGGTTGGGAACAGCTGATGGCTGAATCACCTCTTCCAATGAAACTGCACCAATTAAAAAATTACTGATTCCTTTGTCACTTTTAAGATTAAATTTCTGTGCAGACTTTGGCTTGCGCAAGTCGAATCCAAGTATGGCAGTCTTCTTTCCGGATA
>JBEGUX010000342.1:0-3296 GCA_041178685.1 Bacteroidota bacterium | reverse complement strand
CAACTGGAAAAAACTGAGCTGTAAATCACTTTCTGTACCAACCTTCTTGGTTGACTTACCGGAAGAAACCGATGTTTCACCGGCTGCCGCTCGGCTCGACTCCAACTGTTTCAATATCTCTCCCGCGCGCTGCACCACCTTAGCAGGAATACCCGCCATCTTTGCTACGTGAATACCAAAACTGTGCTCGCTGCCGCCCGGCACTAGCTTTCGCAGAAACAAAACATTCGTTCCGGTCTCTTTCACGGCCACATGGAAATTACGAATGCGTGGCAACGCCGCCGCCATCTCGTTCAGCTCATGATAGTGCGTAGCAAAAAGTGTCTTCGCCCGCACCGAAGGATGATTATGGATGAATTCAGCTATCGACCAGGCGATACTAATTCCGTCGTACGTAGCTGTTCCCCGCCCGATCTCATCCAGCAATACCAGACTGCGATCCGAAAGATTATGCAGGATACTCGCTGTCTCGTTCATCTCCACCATGAAGGTCGATTCACCGGAGGTGATATTATCGGAAGCGCCAACACGCGTAAAGATCTTATCCACGATTCCTACTTCAGCAGCGGCAGCCGGAACAAAACTACCGATCTGCGCCATCAATGTGATTAATGCTGTTTGTCGGAGTAATGCCGATTTACCCGACATATTAGGACCGGTGATCATCAACACTTGTTGTGCATCCGGATCCAGGTAAATGTCGTTGGCTACAAATTTCTCTCCCAACGGCAATTGCTGCTCAATGACCGGATGACGGCCGTCTTTGATCGATAAGATGCGTCCTTCATTAATCTGCGGACGTACATAATTATTTTTACGTGCAATAGCAGCAAACGATTGCAAACTATCCAGTCGCGCCAGCAAAGCTGCATTCAATTGTACCGGCTGAATATACTCGAGCAGTGAATTCACCAACTCAGCATATAACCGTTCTTCAATTACTAATATCTTCTCCTCTGCTCCTAAAATCTTCTCTTCGTATTCTTTCAGCTCAGCAGTGATGTACCGTTCGGCATTGGTTAACGTCTGCTTACGCGTCCATTCAACCGGGACTTTGTCTTTGTGCGTATGCGTAACTTCAATATAGTATCCGAACACATTGTTGAAGCCAACCTTGAGTGAGGTAATACCTGTGCGTTCCGCTTCGCGTTGTTGTATCTGCAACAGTACATCTTTGCCATGAAAAGCAATAGCACGCAATTCATCCAAGTCTGTATTGACACCGGAACGAATAACACCACCTTTATTGATCATCACCGGCGCTTCCGGATCAAGCTCGCGCTCAATACGCGCTTGCATCAGCTGGCAGGCATTCAACTGATCACCGATAGTTCGCAGTGTTGGATTATCCGTAGTCAATAGTTGCTCGCGGATTTTACCCGTCAACTCTAATGCACGTCGCAATTGAAGTACATCGCGCGGCGTTACTTTTGCCAAAGCGACTTTGGAGATCAAGCGCTCGAGATCACCCACTAATTTCAATTCTTCCGTTAAGGATTGGGTAAACTGCTCATCGTTTAGCAAATAGCTGACAGCATCCAATCGCTCCTCGATGGCTTGTTTATCTTTCAGTGGCAACATCAACCAACGCTTTAGCAAACGAGCGCCCATCGGCGTTACCGTTTGATCGATGACGTCAATCAACGTAACTGCGTTATCGTTGGATGAACCAATCAACTCCAGGTTACGAATGGTGAATTTATCAAGCCACACATATCGATCTTCCTCCAAACGGGAAATCGCCGTGATGTGTTTAAGATGATCCTGTCGCGTATCGGAAACATAATGCAACGCCGCACCAGCAGCGATAATCGCGGTACCCATTTCATCGATACCAAAACCTTTCAGCGAACGCGTTCCAAAATGCTTCAGAAGTAATTCATTGGTATAATCATTTTGGAAAACCCATTCATCTACAGCGTAATTGTAGAATCGATTACCAATTCGCTCCTGCATTTCTTTCTTGAAGGCGCGTGAAAAAATAACTTCAGTAGGTTGAAAATTCTGCAACAGTTTGTCGACATACTCCAGACTTCCTTGCGCAGCATAGAATTCGCCGGTAGAGAGATCGAGAAAAGAAACGCCGGTGATTTTTCCATCCGGATGGAGGGCGGCCAGGAAATTATTTTTCTTGTGCTCGAGGATTTTATCGTTATACGAAACACCCGGCGTAATGAACTCCGTAACGCCTCGTTTCACGATGGTCTTGGTCATCTTGGGATCTTCCAGCTGATCGCAGATGGCCACGCGCATTCCGGCACGTACCAGTTTTGGCAAATACGTATCCAACGAATGATGCGGAAAACCGGCCAGCTCGATGAAAGCCGCTGAACCATTGGCACGGCGTGTCAGCACAATGCCAAGGATGGATGATGCACGAACGGCATCTTCACCAAAGGTCTCATAAAAATCTCCCACCCTGAACAGCAGTAAAGCATCCGGATATTTCGCCTTGATGCCATAATACTGTTTCATAAGCGGGGTTTCCACCGCCGCATTTTTTGTTTCCGTTTTGCCCAAGATTTTGCTTCTTTACCTCTAATTTAGCAAGAATGCGCAAGATACGAAACGCTGATTTAGGCCGTAAAACCGCCGAAGAATTTCATGAATCCGCCAAGCGAAAAGTGGTGTTGGTGTTGGATAATATACGCAGTTTGAACAACATCGGGTCTGTTTTCCGCAGTGCTGACGCGTTTCTGTGCGAGCGTATTTGTCTTTGCGGTATCACCGCCACACCGCCACACCGGGAAATTCATAAAACCGCGCTAGGCGCAGAAGATACCGTCAGCTGGCAACATTACCCTGAAACCACTACGGCGGTAAGCGAATTGCTGGAAAACGGTTACCGTGTTATTGCCATTGAGCAAGCAGAAGGCTGTATTCCACTGGACGCGCTACAGCTAACTGCTCATGAAAAAGTGGCTTATATTTTTGGTCACGAAATTGATGGTGTCAGCGATGAAGTGTTGGCTTTAGTGAACGAAGCCGTGGAGATTCCACAATTTGGCACCAAGCATTCCATCAACATTTCGGTATGCACAGGTATTGTACTATGGGATCATTTCATGAAAACGAAATAGTCCGTCAAGAAAAACTAAAACAGATTAAACTTAATTGACGATACGAAAATCAACACGCCGGTTGAGGTTCAGATTTTTCGAAATATTATCGTCTTTTCCTTCGGAGCTTGTCCTCAAGCGTTCGGGATCGAGATTAAACTCCTTGACCAACCGATCTTTAACAGCCTCTGCGCGCTGCTGGCCTAACTTTAAATTGTACTCTTTACTTGCACGTGT
>JBEGUX010000341.1:0-9528 GCA_041178685.1 Bacteroidota bacterium | reverse complement strand
TCGCTCTGGCTTGTTGAAGCAAGGTAGTGAGTTCCCGGCCCCGGGTCAAAGTCCGCAGAATCGAGTAAAAGGCCAATGGTGTAAACACTTGCGGATGAATCCAAGGTCATGGAATATGGATATAACATGCTACCTACAGTAGATGTCAATTGCTTTGCCCAAACAAAATTTCCCGACGTATCAAGTTTAGAAATATAAACATCAAAATTCCACAACGCTGCTGATGTCATATTGAAGATGCCGGCTCCGGGATCGAAATCAACGGTAGCATTGAAGGTGCCGGTGGTATATACATTTGAAAATGCATCCAAAGCTATAGACGTTCCAGCGTCATTACCATTCCCTGTGAGTTGTTTAGCCCATACGAAGTCGCCTCGTTTATCCAGCTTGTAAATAAAAGCATCACCGAAGTATTCGCCGACAAGGTTGAACACGTTAGGGCCGGGATCAAAATCGATGGTATCTGAAAATCCGCCGGTGGTATAGACATTACCGATCTCATCTACCGCTACCGATTGCGCATACGAATATCCGTTGGGTGGAGAGGCCAGTTGCCTTGCCCACAGAAGGTTTCCGGATGCATCCAGTTTAGATATGAAGGCATCTTCAGCAAAGCCTTGGTGGGTAAAGATGAGCGTACCCGCTCCCGGGTCAAAATCGGCCTGGCCGGCAAAGCGTCCAGAGGTGATTACGTTCCCTACAGCATCTACCGTAATGGAATGCGGATCAACGATAAGGGAGGTGATGAACTGCTTCACCCATGATAAATTGGAAGTTGAAGCATCCAACTTAATGACAAAGCAATCCAATCCATAACCGAATAGATTCAAAACACCTGGACCGGGATCGAAATCGGCTGTATCATTGAATCTTCCGGTCACATAAACGTATCCTATTGTATCAACCGCGATAGCATAAGCGGCATCGTAACTGTCGCCGCCCAGTCTTACAGCCCACATCAAATTACCAGAAGAGTCCAGCTTCGAAACGAAAACATCCGCCATCCCTGCAGAGGTCAGGTTGTAAATTCCGGCACCCGGATCAAAGTCAACGGTACCATGAAAAAAACCGGTCGTATAGAGACTTCCTTCTGCATCCACAGCTAAAAATCTACCTTGGTCTCCATCAATTCCACCGGCGCTTTTGGCCCAAGCAAGACTAGGTTGGGCGTTCACCATCGGCGTTACTGCCAGTAAAATAAGGACGAACAAACTATTTGTGATTTTCATACTTGTAGTTTTAGGTTAGAATAGCGCGGACTTGAATTTACAATTTCATTGATTAATTATGGAAGTTTACGGTAGTACTGATCGCCCTTTCTCGCTTACTTTTTCAACTAGCAGGAAATAAATTTTTCTCATTGTCGGCGGGATCGGCTGGGTGTAAATGAATAACGAAGAAACAATTCCTGTGAACCTCTGCCTCCTGTGTAATCATTCAGTCCGGAGGTGTTGAAGTCGAACGCGTATCCAAAGCTGTAGTGATCATAGTCCACTGCCAAACGAACAATCGCAGCATCATTTAACCGGCCGAACAATCCGATCGCAATTGAAAGCGGCCTATAGAATCCCGTGTACCTTGTTTCAGGAATCAATATGATTTTTACGGAGGAGCCGAAGAGCAATTGAGAAAACGGTCCCTGCCGATGATACCAAATACCCGGTACGACTGAGAAATCGGTCTCAGCTAACGCTATCTCACCGTTCAAGAATGCGCTGTAACGGACAGGCAGGCGATCGTTGCCATTGGCTAGAAAAGAGTTGCCAGGTCGATTGACATGGCTTGCGGAGACACCTGCACTTAAGAAGCGATCCATACGCTTTGCTAATGTAGAATTCCGGTGCTGATAGGTATAGACAACACCACCGGCGATATCCGCAAAACCGTAGATAGGGTTGGTGAATTGTTCTCCACTGGCAAGGCCGGCATTGTAGGAAGTACCGTCGTACTGCGAAGCCCACTGGCCGTTAAAATCCGTAATGGCCCGCTGAACATACCCTACGGAAAGCCCTACTCCTACTTTACTCTCACGGCTCAGCATTACATGATCCGCAACAGAAATGGCTACGCTATTACCAGTGATGCCGGGCAATCCGGCCTTGTCGTTCATCACTTGCAAACCGAGCGCGAAGTGATTGGTCTTTCTGGTATTCTTACTGTTGATGCGTGCATGAAATGAGGCAGCGGTGGTCTTGTAAGCCTCACCCAGACTGCTCCACTGATTGCGGTAGTTAACATTACCTTCCATCGCGTAATTCGCACCGGCCAAAGCCGGGTTGAGCAAAAGCGGAGAATATTCCGGAAAAGAAAAATGGACATCCTGACCATACACCATCAAGGGCAATACAGCGGTGAACAAAAAAACAAGATTGATTTTTTTCATAGTCCGCTGCTATTATCTGGTAAGTGTTACGGTTCCGCTTCGTTCTATAGTCTTGCCGTCCGTCTGAACCACGAAAAGACGAAACGCGTAAACACCGGTGGGCACTTCCTTTCCATCCTTCTTGCCGTCCCAGCACTGCTCGGGATCGGTCGTTTCGAAAATCAGCTGACCCCAACGGTCATAAACACCCATACTGAGGGTGGCAATGCAATTACTGAAGACACACCACTTTTCATTTTCTGACGGACCAATACCATTGGGCGAGAAGATCGTCGGAACGAACAACTCGTTGCAGCGCGTATCGACTGTGATGGTGATGGAGGCCGTGGCACTGCAACCGTTGCTGTCGGAGGCAACAACTGAATAGGTAATTGTTTCAGCGGGTACTGCAACCGGCGAAGGACAAGCCGTACAACTTAATCCGGTACCCGGCGACCATTGATAATTTGTTCCACCGGATGCGGTCAGCTGCAGTGAATCACCGGCCGTGATTGCAGTTGATGCGCCGCTGGTCGAAATCTGAACGGATGGACTATCATAAACCGTGAGGTTCACGGTTACAATGCTATCGCAGCCATTTGTAGTCGTAAGCGTGTCCGAATAACTGCCGCTAAGCGCATAGGTCGTTCCCCACGGCGCGGTGAAGATGCCGCATGATGTGGCAGTAACAGGAGGTGTGCTCACGGAATTAACAATAGAAAGCTCGAGTGAGATAACGCTGTCGCAACCGATTGATGTAGTAAGCGTGTCCGTGTAGGTACCACTCTGTGTGTAAATAGTTCCCCACGATGCTGCGTAGCTATCACATGCGGTGACTGCAATCGGGGCGGCGACAACGGAGCTGCCGATGGTCAGATTGAGCACGATCAGGCTGTCGCATCCGCCGGTGGTCAGCAGTGTATCGATGTAGGTTCCACTCTGGTTATAGACTTCGCCCCACGGCGCAGTATAGGTATCGCAAGAAGAAGCGCTAATAGGCGGACCAACAACCGCACCTGTAACGATGAGATCAACGGTGACAATACTATCACATCCATTGACTGTTATCAACGTATCCGAATAGGTGCCACTCTGCGTATAGGTTGTTCCCCATGAAGCGGTGTAACTGCTGCAGGCAGTTACTGGTATTGGAGGACTAATGAAGGTGTTTTCAATCGTTAAGAGTATGCTGACTATACTGTCGCAACCCACAGCATTTGGAAAAGTTATGACATACAATCCGCCGATGGTTAAAACAGCCCCGTTTGGTGCGACGTAGCTACTGCAAGCAGTGACGGTAACCAGAGGTCCTGCTCCTGAATTGCCGATGGTCAGATTAAGTACGATAAGACTATCGCAACCACCAACAGTAAGGAGAGTATCGATGTAGGTTCCGCTCTGGTTGTAGATTTCGCCCCAAGGAGCAGTATAAGAATCGCAAGAAAAAGCGTTGACTGGCGGCCCAAAAATCGCACCAGTAATGGTGAGATCAATTGAAGCAATACTGTCGCAGCCATTGACGGTTGTTAGCGTATCGGAATAGATGCCACTTTGTGTGTAGGTTGTTCCCCACGGTGCAACATAGGAGTTGCAGGAAGTTGCGCTAATGGTATCACCGATTTGAAGTGCGTTGATCGTTAGATCCAGCACGACAATACTGTCGCAGCCGGTAATTGACGTTAAGGTATCACTATAAACTCCGCTTTGGGTAAGTAATGTACCACCGGGAGAAATGTAGTTGCCGCAGGCAGTAGCGGTAAGACTGTCAGCACTTGGAATACATGCAGTGTAGGGACAAATCTGCACCAAACCTCCACCGCCATTTTGATTGATATTACCCGTTGCCGTTCCAGGAAAAGAATTCAGCAGCGGATCAGCGGCGTTTGCAGGGACACCTGCAAATCCAGCAGTCAGTGTAAAGCCGTATAGTCCGGGACACGTTGCACAAACAAAACCACTTCCACCACCACCTGCGCTGCCTACACCAAAGCAACCATCATGACTACCGCCACCACCGCCACCCCAGTAACCGGCGCCGCCACCGCCGCCACCCGTGCGGTCTGCACTACCACCAAGATCAGTAGCTCCGGTTCCGCCTTGCTGCCCGGCACCCGCTGTTCCTGAGACCGGATGTCCGCAAATCGTATTGGAAGAAGGAGCGCCACCGGCGGTCTGTGTTCCGCCGAATCCATGGATGTTAAACGGATTGTTCGATGCAGTGAATTCGGCATCCAATCCCCCTCCGCCTCCACCTGTCCTGTTAAATGCACCTCCGCCTCCACCGCCTGCGATTCCGATGATAGTATTTATACTTCCCAGCACTCTGATCAATGTTAATCCTCCGCCACCACCTGCACCACCAACATCCGAAGGGACTCCGAAAATACTTTCTACCCTATTGCCGGTTCCACCATCGCCACCACCACCATAGCCACCAGCTCCTCCTGTATGACCGATAGCTGCCTGACCTCCAGAGCCAACGACAATCTGGAAAACATCACCCGCAACAACTGGTACTATAAGCTCCGTGTAACCACCTCCGCCGCCGTTATTATTTGATGAATCAGGCCCTCCACCACCTGCTGCGCCCCACATCTGTACACGCACCGTGTCAACACCCGAAGGAACAATCCACTGTTGAGGAGCGCCGGTAGGCAGGAAGGTCACACATGGACCGGAACTGCAATTGGTAATCACTACCTGATCGGTTCCTGATCCGCAGGGACCGGTCACCGTAACCGTATAGACACCCGGCGTATTCACCGTAATGCTTTGCGTAGTAGCACCGGTTGACCACAGATAGCTGGCACCAGGATTCAACGCATTCAGTGTATAGGTTCCGCCGACATCACAAAGGTTGACTGAATCCGGTCCCAATGATACGTAGGTGGAGTCATCGTCTTCGAAAAGCCATGCGGCAAAGTTGGGCAATCCAACGAAGTAATCATTGTAGGTAAAGAGGTTCAATTGCAATGTGGGAGAGAACGCGTTAGGACAGTTGATGCGGTGAATTGAGACCAGGTTGGAAGGGAAATTTACCTCTAGAAAATAAATCTTCCCATCAGGACCCAGCTGCATTTGCCCTCCCACCACGCCTTGAGCGGTGCTGATGGTACCGATGGTGGTAACACTTGCAGGAATTGCGGCGGACTGCAGATCATATCTCGCCAGGGTGACACTACCGGAAGTCGAGATAAGCTCATATACAAAACGGCTATTGGGTGAGAACTCAAAAAACTCAGCAGTGCTGTTAAGGTTGATTGGATTTGAAAACTGTCCGTTGCTATTGTTAAAATCCAGTAAGTAACTCCCGACTCTTATTTTCGATGCGTCCGGCGATGCTTTGATAATGCCTGGCCCCCCGCCGATCGCCGTGTAATTGGTAACAAAGTTTACTCCGGATGAGGTGACGCTGTACACGCCTATACCGGTCGAATCCTGATTAATCAGTATCCAGTAATCCCGTTTGTTGCTGTGACGAATAGCACACAGACCTTCAGCAGACGGTTCATACACCGGTTGATCAGCAAGCACAACACCTCCGAGAGCTCCATTAAGACTCATATCGACAGTGAAATACCTCAGCCCTCTTCCCAACGGCTGTGCGGCATTAGTGGCAGGAGAAGCCCCTATCGCATACTCGATCTCATCCATGGTGAACACGTAGTAAACACTACTTTGTCCCGGGGCTTCGAAGATCACTGCCGACTGGCGGGAGCTGAAGCCGCCACCTTGAGTGCCTTGCATATCATACATGATAGCATTATTCCTGTCCCAGATAGTTCCAGGGTCTTGACCGCTGAAAGCCGGTTCACGGCCGCCACCATTGGTATAGAATAAAAAGTTGCCCAGCGAATCACAGTAAGAAGCAGAACCTTCGAAAGTTTGAATCTGACTGCCTGGAATTTGTGTTGGCGTTCCGCTGCTGAAGTTCAACGCATGATTGAAACCGAAATGCCAGATGTTTGCCTGCTTCTGCGCGAGAACGGTTGATGAGTTGATTATAAAGAATACTATATATAGGATTAGTCTAATCCAACCGAAATTTTTAATGTTCATTATTCTGGCTTTAGCCTATGAATTGAATGCGCGGTTACCGGCTTTATGACGTTGAGATAATTTTATATACTGCACAGAATGGTAGAGTTGATCTACGAGGGGCGATCCTTTGTCAAAATGTCTTATGCCATTCCATCAAAAAGAACTTATCGTATAGCTACAAAAATACGCGTTAGCGAACGGCGAAATTGACACATATTATAGAATAGTCTATATTTTTATATATTTTTGTATATCAATATTTTATATAGTAATGCTTCGAAAAAATCATCTTTATGAACTGATTAAATCATTGGACGTCCATGAAAAGCGTTATCTGCTGGGAAAGGGCGCAAAACCGGATGGCCTCAACACTGCTTACGTGAAAATAATCAACCTCATGTACAGCATGGATGAATATTCCGAGGCAGCATTAAAAAGCGCGTTTAAAGAATTTTCAAAATCTGAAAAAACCGATGTAAAAAAACATTACCTCTATTACTGGGTCTTAAAACATCTTTACGATTATCACGCTTCAAAATTCTCCAATCACAGAGAACTCAGGAATATTGCTGTACTGGTTGACAGGTCGCTGATACATCATGCAGATGCACTGCTACCAGCCATCAAGTCCAGGATAATTGAATCCGAGAAATATATCGATTTACTGATGCTATTAGAACTTGAAATCCAAGTTCAAAGATACCAGCATAACGGCAATCCGTTGCGTACCATTAAAGAGCTGATCCACTATTCGAAACGGTACACCGATCTGCAAAGCATCGAATTAATACGCTACAAATTCAGGCAGCTACTGGACATCAACGTCTTCACACGCAACAATGCCGATAGTAAAAAGATACGTGCGCTGTTCCGCGATAGGATAATAAAATCCAGACCGTCGGATGAGGGCTTTCTGTTAAATTTCAACTATAACATGTTGCATTACTGGCGACACGGCACAGACGGAAACTGGGAGCGGGCTTTCAAGTTTGCCCACGATAATTTCGAGTTGCTAAAAAAGCACCCTAAGATCATTATTCATTTTCCTGATGCCGCATTGCAAATAGCCCAAAGCTTTACCAGCTCGGCATCGATAATTAAAAGTCCGCTTTACATAAAAGGGTTAAGCTATTTGAAGAAGCTTGCAACGCAAAAGCAAAGCAAACGGCTGAAAGACAACTTAATGTTCCAGATACATCTTGCGGAGCTAATTCACTATAACAGGAATAGACCAGCAAGTAAAGACTACAGGTTTATCCGCGAAGCGGATTTGTTCATTGAGGAAAATAAAGACAGCTTCAGCGGCGCAAGAATAAACAACTATTACTTCGACCTGGCAAAATCATATTTTTATATCGGCGAATACAAGAAAGCATTCCGCTTGTTAAATGAAATTTATCAGCATCACTACACAAGAGATCAAACCATTGATTTTCACACGCACTCCAGACTTCTACTTTGCTTGACCTGCTATGAAACAGGAGATTGGGACTTGATGGTTTCAATAGCAAAAGCATTAGTAGAATTTATGAAGCGAAACGCTGTCTATTATAAGTTTGAACAGCGGATCATAAGATTCATTACAAAAGAACTTTCTACGGTTGCCGAAAAATCAAAAATCGTACAAGAGGCCTATTTTAAAAAACTAAAGACTGATCTTCAACTGATCTTTAAGTCCATCTACGAACGGAAAGTGATCAATTATTTCGACTATATTTTTTGGATCGACAATAAGCTGGAGCAGATTAAATCACAAACACTCCACCAAGAAAGCAATGTAGAACGTAAAGCCCGTTAAAATTTATCAGGATAATAGGGAGTAACCATTAAACAATAATCAGCAACTCCAAAGGGATGAATAGCACGTTTAAATCATTCAAAAAAAACTCATAAGAGTCCGTTTCCGTTAAATTCGCGAATGTGAAGATGTTAAATATTTTAGCAAATTTCCTGCATATCCGATGTACATAATAAAAACAAGTAAATTCGCACGCAATAGATCAAAACAAAGAAAATCACTCTACACTAGCATCATCACCTGATACAATAAATATGAAATTAAAGGAATTCATTAAAACCAATCTTCTACCGATACTTATCACTTGCACCATCCATTCCACTGCCCAAGTATTTCAAACAACCACTTCATTTAACGATGCTCGATATGCGCATTGCGCTGCACAATCACTTTTCGACAGAGTGCTGATTTTTGGGGGCGCTGTAGGAAGCGGGTCCAGTGTAAATAGTGTTTACGAATACGACCCGGCGCTGAATACATGGACATCGAAAACAGCGATTCCTACTTCTTCAGGATTAAGTAAAAGCACTTGTGTAAGACTAAGCAATGGCAATGTCCTATTTTTTGGCGGCTCTCAAAACGGTCCAATACCACAGTCTAATGAAGTATTGCAATATAATATCCCCTCCGACTCCTGGACTATTCTTACCAGTCTTCCAAATTTTCAGGGAAGAGAGCAAATGGAATCTACGCTACTAAACGATTCTCTTGTACTGATAACCGGAGGGCTCTCAACGGTTTCCTCAGCATTGACTTATCCTTCAACTTCGTATTTGTACAACATCAATACAAACACATTTACACTTGCCGGCATTTTACCGCACGGTATGATCAACCATACTTCTACACTCCTACCAAATGGAGATGTGCTGATCACCGGCGGGTTCGATGGAAATGCAGCCAAAGAAGATGGCTTTGTTTATAATCTACAAACCGGCTGGAGAACTCTATCCACAACATTAAGTTTAGCTGTCAGTTCTCACCGTGCATTATTGATAAATGGCAAAGTATATTTATATGGAGGATTCAACATACCCTTATTTGAATTTTCGAACAAGCTGGATGTTTACGATCCTTCAACCGACAGTATAACATCTTTAAATACAGGTCCGCTTGCTTGTTCTCAATTTGCAATGGTATCCTACAATTCCAATATTCTGATTGCAGGCGGAAATAAGATATTACCTAACACATCCTTCGGGGTGACAGACGAGGCCTATTTGTATGACGTTAACAACAACACCTTCACTGCCATATCCAATTTACCTACACCGAGAAGCGGAATGGAAGTTGCTGAAATGGGCAATTCTGGCAAATTCATTTTCAG
>JBEGUX010000340.1:0-8687 GCA_041178685.1 Bacteroidota bacterium | reverse complement strand
TACAGGGTTATTTGAAAAGCATACGCCGTTTCCTTCGGTGGATGGTTTCTCCTGGTTTTTCGGCGGCGGAGCGCATGTTGGTTTTTACGATGAAGGCTATTATTATTTTTACTCCCGTTCGCGCGCCTCTAGATTTGATGAAAACTGGGACGGATGGAATACTGATGTTGGTGTTGGATTGGATTTTATTCTTGGACTCGAATATAAATTTCAAAATGCCCCAGTCGATATTGCTGTAGATCTGAAGCCTATGGTTGACTTTATCAGTCGTGAATACTTCGGCTATTGGGACGGTGCATTAACCATTCGCTTTACGTTGTAAGGTATGATCACTTACCGTCCTGCTACTCAACATGATCAGACTGCTATTCTGGACATCTATAATGAAGCAGTATTGAATACTACTGCTACGTTTGATACAGAGGAGCGTACGATGGAAAAGCAATTGGTTTGGTTTGCATCGCATCGCGAGCGACATCCTGTGTTAGTAGCAGAGGAGTTAGGACAAGTAATCGGCTGGGCATCGTTGAGTCCGTGGAGTGAGCGAAGGGCGTATGATGCCAGCGTAGAAGTCAGCGTATACGTCCATAAAGATCATCGTGGTAAAGGCATTGGCTCACGATTACTGGAGCTCATTACACTCGCCGGGAAAGAAGCCGGCAATCACACGGTTATTTCGCGCATTACTTCAGGCAACGATGTGAGTATTCATTTGCACGAAAAGTTTGGATATCGTATCGTAGGCACATTAAAAGAAGTCGGTCTCAAATTCGGCAGATATCTTGATGTGGTTATTCTACAACTCAATTATTAGCATTCAATTGTAATCCAATAAAAAACCCTGAAGCAGTTGCTCCAGGGTTTTTTCATCTAAGATTATTTTATTACTTCTTAAGTAAGATGCGCTGCATAGATTCGCCGTCGTTCGTGCTCACTTTCACGAAGTAGACACCGTTTACGAGGTCAGTGAGGTCAAGACTATAAATAGAATTGTACATTTTCGCATCCAGCTGGCGGATTTGGTTGCCGAGGATGTCATAGATAGTTATCAATGCGTTGTTGCTTCCATCTTTGCCGAAGTCGATGGTTACCTGACCACGAGAAGGGTTTGGATACATCACCATTGAGAACTGTTGCGTAGGACGACTAATACTAGAAACCTGAGCGCAGTTAGCTTCGGTGTTCAGGTTAGCAGCACCAGGAGTAATACAAGCGCGAACGAAATCAAGGGAATTATTGTTGCTGTCTTGTCCGTTAGGGTAACGACCAACAGAGATATAGCGGCCGTTGATGGAGTCAACAACAACGGTATCACTTTGAGCCAGTGGAAGTCCGGTGCCTTCTACATAAGGTGCAGGGCAATCGCCTTCGTAGCTGAACACATCGGTATAAGCGAGGTTAGCGGTTGAATACAATGCGATAGCATCGGGCGATCCGTTTTGAATGATGTTGGTTGCCTGGTTAAGTGCAAGATCACAATTAGGAACTTTGCCGGTGTTTCCGCAGATCACGAAATAATCGCCGGAATTCAAAAACTGTTGTGGAAGTGCGATGGTATCGTAAACAGATAGACTGGTAGAGCTTCCGTTATACAGTAAAATTACGTAGTCGCTAAGATCGACTGAGGAGCCGGTTCCGTTGTAGATTTCAATAAATTCCGCACTGTCGAGGCTCGGCTGGTCGTAGTCCACTTCGTTGATGACGAGTCCCTGAGCGAAAGCGCCGAAAGACATAGTTAGCATTACAGCAAGAAGCGTAAAGATTTTTTTCATGGTTGGTTGCTTAATATGTACACCAAAAATAGGCATTTTTTTGAATTATTGAGCCATTTAATATTTCATAAAACGGCTCCCCAACATTGTAGACCCCCTTCTCAATTAGCTGATATCGATTAAATTTGCCCTATGTCTAAATTCCTTATCGCTTGTCTTGGTAACATCGGCCCTGAATACGAGAATACTCGCCACAATATCGGCTTCAAGGTAGCGGATGCTTTAGCGTTGGAACTTTCCAAGGAAGAAGGAGCAGACACGAAAAAGCTCTTTCAATCCGACCGGTTGGCGGATGTTTGTCATACGAAGTATAAAGGCAAGCAGCTCGTCATCATCAAGCCAACAACCTTTATGAACTTGTCGGGTAAGGCGGTTAACTATTGGTTACAAGCAGAGAAAATTACCGTACATAGTTTGTTGGTGATAACGGATGACTTGGCATTGCCGTTTGGCACGTTGCGCGTGCGCAAGAAAGGAAGTGATGGAGGACACAATGGTTTGTCAGACATCATCAACACCTTAAAATCATCCGAGTTTGCTCGCTTGCGTTTTGGAATAGGAAATGAGTTTGCAAAAGGAAAGCAGGTCGATTACGTTCTTGGAGAGTGGGGCGCGGAAGAAGAAAAGCAATTACCGGAACGCATCGAGAAGTCGGCGCAGATCGTCAAGAGTTTTGTTTCCATCGGTATCGACCGGACGATGTCGGACTTTAATAATAAATAGATTTTCTTTTCTAAAAGTTCAGGCGGCGTAAGGTCGGCGGTCGTAAGGTCGGCGGTCGTAAGGTCGGCGGTCTTAGGTCGGTGGTCTTAGGTCAGCGGTCTTAGGTTGGCGGTCTTAGGTTGGCGGTCTTAGGTCAGCGGCGTAAGGTCAGCGGTCGTAGGTCGGCGGTCGTAAGGTCAGCGGTCGAAAGGTCGGCGGTCGACCGCGAACCTAAAATGTAGTTACTCTTTTGAATATCGCATCTGTTTACGAATTCGCATTTATGCAGTTGTAGAATTATGCTATCGCTATGAAATTTGTGGGATGGGAAACTATAAAGACTTACAAGCTTATCAAATTTCATTCGAGTTGGCATGTATTATCCATCTTTATGTACAGTCCTTTCCTAAGATTGAACAATATTCTTTGACTGATCAGATCAGACGTTCTTCTAGATCTACATATGCTAATATTGTAGAAGCCTACCGTAAAAGACGTTATCCGAAATATTTTATCAGTAAACTATCTGACGCTGATGGTGAGAATTCGGAAACAATACTTTGGCTGGACTTTGCTAAGCGATTCAACTATATGGATGAGAAAACGTATATTGATTTAACAAGCAGATGCAGCAGCATAGGTAATCTGCTTAATTACATGATGAAGAACCATGATAAATTCTGCTAATCTTTCGACGGAAGAAGGTCGGCAGCGGTCTTAGGTCGGCGGTCTTGGGTCGGCAGTTCGCGGTCGACCGCCGACTTCCGACCGCGAACCTCCCGACCGCCGACCGCGAACCTCCTACCTCCGACTTCTGACCGCCGACCTTTAGCCGCCAACCTCCCGACCGCGAACCACTGACCGCCGACCTTTAACCGCTAATCGCCGACTTTTGACCGCCGACCTCACGCCGCAAACTCCTTAAACGAAAAAAGCACCGCATCCTTTCGGAGCAGTGCTTTCTTTATTTGTGAAGTGTGATTACTTCTTAGCTGGTGCAGCTTCTGCAGCAGCGGCTGCTGCTGTAGCGCGGGTGGTTTTAACACCGGCGATAACGTTGCTGGGAACATCCAGGAATTCAACGCCATCTACTTCAAGATCACGAACGCGAATATCATCGCCAATGTTGAGGTTGTCGATGTTCACTTCGATGAAATCAGGAAGGTGCTTCGGAAGAGCCGAAATCTTAAGACGGCGTAGTTTGTTAAACAATACACCACCGGCACGAACACCCACAGCATTACCCGTGATCTTCACAGGAATCGCCATGGTCACCGGCTTGTCTTCAAACAGTTGAAGAAAGTCGATGTGCATGATTGCATCCGTTACCGCGTGGAACTGGATGTCTTTCATCACCGCCGTGTGTGATTGGCCGTTTACATTCAGGTTTACAATATATACTTCAGGAGTATATACCAAATGGCGGAAGTCGAGCGCCGGTGCACTGAAGTGGATTTGTTCTTTTCCACCATAGAGTACACACGGAACCTTACCCTCTGCTCGCAGTTTTTTTAATTCCTGCTTCGACTGAGCTGCTCTCAAGTCACCGTTAATTGTCATTGACTTCATTGTAATCGATTGTTTGTTGGTTATTAATAATTAGAAATTAGTAGTAGAAATTATTTTTGTTGTTAGACGAGGAACAGCTCGCTGATACTCTCGTAAACGTAAACACGGCGAATGATGCGTGAAAACAATTCAGCCGAGTGCAACACTTTTATTTTTGACGACTGCTGTTTCAATGGAATGGTGTCGGTCACCACCAACTCCGTCAGTCGCGACTTCTCAATATTTTCGTAGGCTTTACCGGAAAGTACAGGATGCGTACAGAAAGCGCGTACACTGCTGGCACCGCGATCAAAAAGCATATCAGCTGCTTTGGTAAGTGTACCAGCTGTATCCACGATGTCATCGATAAGGATGATGTCGCGACCTTCCACATCACCGATAACGGTCATCTCTGCAATATGATTTGCCTTGGAGCGATGCTTATCGCAGATGACCATTTCTTTGTTGAAGTTCTTCGCGTAACCGCGTACACGGTTTACACCTCCCATATCAGGCGCGGCAAACGTGAGGTTAGGTAAGTTGAGGGATTCGATGTATGGAACAAATAACGACGATGGCTCCAGGTGATCCACCGGAATATCGAAGAAGCCCTGAATCTGCGGCGCGTGCAAATCCATCGTGATGATGCGCGTCACTCCGGCTGCCGTCAGCATGTTGGCTACCAGCTTGGAGGCGATAGAAACCCTTGGCTTGTCTTTACGATCAGAGCGTGCAAAACCGAAATATGGAATTACCGCCGTGATGTAGTGAGCAGAAGCACGCTTGGCCGCATCGATGAGCATCAATAGCTCCATCAGGTTGTCGGCCGGCGGAAACGTCGACTGGATGATGAACACATCGCAACCGCGTACCGACTCGTTGAACGCGGGAGAAAATTCTCCGTCTGAGAACTTGGTAACTTGTACCTCGCCGAGCGGCAAACCATAAGAGGCAGCAATCTGTTCGCCCAGGTAGTGGGTGGCGGTTCCCGAGAAGATTTTTACGTTCCGTTGTTCCATGGCTAAGCCATTGATTTTAAAGGTTTGCAAAGGTACGAAAAAGGGCGACAGGGGGCAAGTGAAGGTTAGCATTGTCCGAATATTGATTTTTCTTATCTTTGCCGCCCTACCAATAAGTACCTGCCCGGGTGGCGGAATTGGTAGACGCGCTGGTCTCAAACACCAGTGAGCTAAAACTCATGTCGGTTCGATCCCGACCCCGGGTACATCTCAAATCCATCAATCCCCTGCAATTAACTGATTTGCAGGGGATTGTTTTTTCTAGGAGCTATTCGACATTACATTTTTTCAAAAATCTGCGGAATTCCATCAATTCCACCCGTTTAAAACTATTTTCAGGACAGATGATCTTAAGAACTGTTTCGACTATCTTTCCCCAAATACCGCGCTCATGAGCAGTTCTCCCACATCGGATAAAAACGTCGATTCAATCGAAAATTCGCCACTTTTCAGTGCAGATTTAGCTCCAGTTCCATTGGGAAACCGATCGTGGACAACCTGGAATCTCGCCGCTCTTTGGGTAGGAATGGCCGTTTGTATCCCGACATATTTGTTGGCTTCTTATATGATTCGCTCCGGACTCAATTGGTACGAAGCGCTGATTATTATCGGGCTGGCTAATTTGTTTATCACCTTGCCTATGGTCCTCAATGGACATGCCGGCGTTAAATACGGTATTCCCTTCCCGGTTCAGGGCCGGGCGGCTTTCGGCATTTTTGGTATTCACGTTCCGTCCATTCTCCGTGGTTTCGTGGCTTGTGGTTGGTTCGGCATACAAACCTGGATAGGCGGACTTGCACTTTATTCCATTTTCAACGCTATAACCGGAACAGTGCCTGAAGAAGGAATAACTTGGGGAAAATTTGTTGGATTCGCTACCTTCTGGGGGATAAATATCTATTTCATCTGGAAAGGCACAGAGAGTATAAAATGGCTGGAGGATTACTCGGCGCCGCTGCTAATCCTTATTGGTATCGTGCTGGTCTACTGGGGATATAGTCAGTCCGGAAGTATGAGTACAGTACTCGATAAGAGCGATCGACTTGGGCGTTCCACCATTACTTGGGAGAATGAACGTATCGTAGCGTTTGAGTTCCTAGACAGTCAAAATGGAGCTCGACGTGTTACGGAATTCGCCATAGTGGAAAATAATCCTGATCAACTGCAATGGAGAACGGTTACGTCACGCGTTTCAATAGATACGCTACCCGCGTTGACTGAAGGTGTGGCAATTCGTTTCCGTGCACCGAATGCAAAAGGCGGATACTTGCTATCATCACCATTAAAAGTACCATCAAGAGAGCAATCGCCGCTTTCGCCATGGTGGAATTACTTAATCTGGTTCACTTCTATGGTCGGATTTTGGGCGACCATGTCCATCAGTATTTCCGACATCACTCGTTTTGCCAAGTCGCAGCGTGATCAGCTTCGCGGACAATTTATTGGTCTGCCGGGAACGATGATCTTTTATTCCTTCGTCGGTATTTTCGTTACCAGTGCGGCCGTCATCATTTTTCCGGATATTCTCGTTGCCGAAGATGCACCCTGGGATCCTGTTTCGTTGATGGATCGTTTTAGTTCGCCGTGGGTCATAATTTTCGCACAAGTTGCGATGATTATCGCTACGTTGAGTACCAACATCGCGGCCAACGTCATTGCTCCTGCTTACGCGATTTCAAATTTATTTCCCAAGCGCATTTCATTCCGTACGGGAGGTGTTATCGCCGGTTTGGTTGGTGTATTAATGTGTCCATGGTGGCTGATGAATGAAATCAGCGTGATACTCATTTTCGTCAGCGGATTACTCGGACCGGTTCTTGCTATTTTACTGTGCGACTATTTTCTAGTACGTAAAAAGACATTGAACGTAGCTGCTTTATTCGCAGTGAATGGTGAATACCGTTATTCAAATGGAATCAATTGGAATGCGATGGCGGCCTTGCTTATTGGCGCTTTAGCAGGATTGATCGGCAATTGGGTCCCTGCGCTGGAGCCGCTGTACCGGGTGTCCTGGTTTACGGCATTCGCCACAGCATTCGTACTTTATTACATGCTGATGAAAAAAACCTCAGCTAAATAGTTTATTGAACTGGATTTTTAAACTGCTTCCAAAAGGGTAAAGTAATTTCAATTTCATCTGAATTGACTACTTTCGTAAGCTATCAAATTAACATATTATGACCTTACCGGTTCGTTCATCAGTTTTAGCGGCTACGTTTTTCATTTTGATTGGTACTGGCTGTTCTAGGCAAGCTCCTACTAAGGAGATGCAACCGCCGGCCGTTATGGTCGTCGCTGCGGCCAGCCGCTCCCTGCCCGTTTACTCCGAATACATCGGAGAGACCTACGGTTTAGCGGATGTGGATGTAGTGTCACGCGTTGAAGGCTGGGTGACAGGTATTCATTTTAAAGAAGGAGAAACTGTGCGCGAAGGACAGTTGCTCTATACGATCGACGATTCGCAATTGCTCAATCAACAAGAAGTGGCGTCGTCTCAATTGGCTGCACAAGAAGTTCTGCTTGCTAAATCAAAAGCCGACTTCGAACGTGTTGAACCGCTTGCCGCCATCAATGCACTCAGTCGTCGTGATCTTGATGCTGCGCGTGCAGCCTACGAGGCGCAACAAAAAAGTGTAGAAGCAGCAAGAGCCGTTTATCGCAATGCACAATTGCAAACGTCGTATGCACGCATCACATCGCCCATCACCGGTGTAATAGGTATCTCAACAGTTCAGGTTGGCGATATGGTTTCGAGAAGCATAGGAGCGAAAGCCCTCAATACAGTTTCCGCCACCGGTGAAATCCGTATTCGTTTTAGCATACCGGAAACGGATTTCCTCCGCTACCAGCGCGAATGGAAAGATCGTCCTGCCGGCCAGCCATACGAGTTGGATGTTTACCTCAGCGATGGCACTTTGTTTCCGGAAAAAGCCCGCCTCGATTTTACCAATCGCTCTCTTGATCCTCGTACCGGATCTTTACTCGTGCAAGCGGTTGTTTCCAACAGCGGTGTTGAGCGTTTGCGTCCCGGTCAGTTTGTGAAAGTACGTGCCGTATCCAAAGAGTTGAACGATGCAGTGATTGTACCTCAACAGGCTGTTCGACAGTTGCAAACTATCTATCAGGTTTTTGTGGTAGGCGAAGGCGATACATTACGAGCACGACAGGTTACTCCGGGATTGCGTGTTGGTAGTAACTGGGTTATTACTGAAGGACTCAAAGCCGGAGAGCGTGTAGCGATTGTAGGCAATTTGATTGTAAAGCCGAATGCGCCCGTAGAGCCCAAGCCAATGAACTGGTCGTACGATTCCACACTTGTTAACTGATCGAACCAAGCGATTCTCATGAGCGAATTTTTCATACGCCGTCCGATCTTCGCGATCGTCATTTCAATTCTTACCGTGTTGCTTGGACTGATTGTCCTCACCGGAATTCCTGTTTCCCAATATCCGGATATCACACCGCCAATGGTGCAGATCAATGCAGCCTATAGCGGTGCGAATGCCGTGAATGTAGAGCAGGCGGTATCCACACCTATCGAGCAACAAGTGAACGGTGTAGAGGATATGCTGTACATGCGTTCCATCAATGCAGGTGACGGTACGGCAAATATTCAGGTTTCATTTAATGTTGGCACTGATCTCGA
>JBEGUX010000339.1:0-13198 GCA_041178685.1 Bacteroidota bacterium | reverse complement strand
CTTTGAACCTCCTTGGGAAAAAGATATGATGAGCGAAGAAGCGCGCATGGAGTTGGGATTTTGGTAAGCTTGTTTTAGCGAATTCCTCGAGTAGTTTCTCTACCAATCAATTTACAGCATGTATAAAGTCATCATTACGGGAACAACAGGTATGGTTGGCGAAGGGGTTCTGCATGAATGCCTTAATAGTCCATTGATTTCCGAAGTGCTGATTGTTAATCGCCGTAAAAGCACGTTTTCTAATCCTAAATTAAAAGAGATCGTACACGCCAACTTCAAAGATATTACAGCAATTCAGGATCAGTTAAAAGGCTACGATGCTTGCTTTTTTTGTTTGGGAGTTTCTTCGGTGGGTATGGACAAACAAACGTATTTCGATATAACCTATACGCTTACGCTTAATTTTGCAGAAATATTATCAAAGCAAAATCCGCAAATGACTTTTTGTTATGTTTCAGGTGCCGGCACCGACAGTACTGAAAAAGGTCGTTTGGCTTGGGCAAGAGTTAAAGGAAAAGTCGAAAACGATTTACAAAAATTACCGTTCAAAGCTGTTTATAATTTTCGTCCGGGCATGCTGGAACCTACAAAAGGATTACAGAATACAATTTCCTTATATCGCTACGTTGGCTGGCTGACGCCTGTATTCAGAAAATTATTTCCAAACAGCATCAGCACATTGCAGCAATTGGGAATAGCTATGATTTCGGTGGTCGCACATGGGTTTGATAAAAGTATATTGGAAGTTCCCGACATCAAAATGGCTGCCGGGAAACTATCTCCTTGGAAAGAGCTGACGTAAATCATTTATAATCTTGCTGTGAAATAATATTCTCTGTTGTAAATTTGATACCATAGAAGGCTAACATAAATTATAAAAAACACCCATGTCGTTGAAAACACTTCTCGCAATTTGCATCATCTTCATTACCGCTTGTTCTATGAATGCACAGCAACAAGCAGGCACTGTAAAAAATGTTGATCCTTCCACCTTTAATCAACTGATCAATTCCGGGAAAGGAATTATTCTGGATGTTCGTACACCGGAGGAAGTCGCTGAGGGAACGATTCCGAATGCAAGCACCATTAATTTCTACGACGACGATTTCGTAGAGAAGATTAATTTGATGAATAAGGATAAGGAGATTTATGTCTATTGCCGCTCGGGTGGTCGCAGTTCAAAGGCCGCAGATTTATTGGTTAAGAATGGCTTTAAAAATGTTTATAATCTCGAAGGAGGAATTACCGCCTGGCAATCGAATGGAATGCCTGTTACTGCTGCTACCAGTGCACCGGATCCGAACATTAAGCAAATGACATTATCAGAGTTCAATGCTATTTTGAAAACAGATTTACCTGTGCTTGTCGATTTTCATACGCAATGGTGTGCACCTTGCCGACAAATGGCACCGATTGTCGATAAACTGGAAAAAGAGTTTTCGGGCAAAGCCATAATACTTCGTGTCGATATCGATAAAAGTAAAGAAGTTGGTAAAGCGTATGACGTAAAAGGAGTTCCTGTTTTTATGCTCTTTAAAAACGGCACATCTTCCTGGAAGCATACCGGAGTAATTTCAGAAGAAGAACTTCGTGCAAAGCTGAAATAATTCAGAATGCACCAGCAAATAGATTAAAACTCTCTTTACAGGATATAGCATGGATGCCATCATTAATAAAGTTGCCGAAAGTGGCTTGATCACCATCGATCTGGAAGAGTTGTATACGCCCGGCGAACGAGTATTGATCGATATAAAAGGCTGGCTGTACGAAGAACTGATTCTTAAAGAAAAAGAATTTCGCGAATACATCAAACAACACGATTGGTCATCTTTCCAAAACAAATTAGTGGCAGTCAATTGTTCGGCAGATGCGATTGTTCCCACATGGGCATATATGCTGGTTGCTATTGCAGTAGCACCATTTGCAAATAAAATCGTTTTTGGTTCTTTAGAGCAATTGGAGGAAATACTTTTCGAAGAGAAGATTGCTGCGATGGATATCACTTCTTTTTCTGATCAGCGCATCATTGTTAAGGGCTGTTCAAAGGTGAATGTTCCTGTTTCGGCTTATGTACAAATAACCTCACGACTGCAGCCCATCGTTAAATCCATCATGTACGGTGAGCCGTGCAGTACAGTTCCGCTCTATAAACGGAAGTAAATAATTGAACATCTCTGGTTGGTAACTAAGTGTTTTAAAGGCGTTTGCCTCCAATCAATATCTCTATTTTCGTAGTATGAAGTTGGAAAACGGAAACTACACTATCGGCGGAGTAAGCGCTTTAGAAATCGCTGCCAATTACGGAACACCGCTTTACGTTTATGATGCAGCCACTATTAAGCGCCAATACCAAGCTGTCGTAGCTGCTTTTCCTGGTGTTGATCTGAAAATAAAATATGCTTGTAAAGCGAATACCAACATCAACATACTTAAATATATACGATCGTTGGGCGCGGGTCTTGATGCTGTTTCTATTCAGGAAGTAGAACTTGGATTACACTGCGGATTTAAACCCGGTGAAATTCTATTTACACCGAATGGTGTAGCGTATGAGGAGATACGAAAAGCCGTATCGCTTGGCGTAACAATTAACATTGATAATTTATCGGTACTGGAATTATTCGGTCATGAATATGGGAATCGTGTTCCGTGTTGCATTCGATTTAACCCGCATATTCAGGCCGGCGGAAATGCACACATTCAAACCGGACACATCGATTCTAAATTTGGAATCTCCATCTATCAATTACGACACGTAGAACGCATTGTGAAAAGCTGTGGTATGCGCGTCGAAGGGCTGCATATTCATACCGGATCAGAAATCTTAGACTCATCGGTTTTCCTTCGAATGGCTGAATTGATGTTTGAGATGGCAGATTCTTTTCCTGATCTACAGTTTATAGATTTTGGCAGCGGATTCAAAGTGGCGTATAAAGAAGGTGACGTTACTACCGATATTGACGAACTTGGAAGAGAGCTGACCGCCCGATTTAATGAGTTTTGTAAACACTACGGGCGCAAATTGGCTCTGTGGTTCGAGCCGGGTAAATACCTGGTCAGCGAGTCGGGTGTTTTACTGGTAAAAGTGAACGTGGTTAAACAAACCTTGGCAACTGTTTTTGCCGGAGTAGATAGCGGCCAAAACCATTTGATCCGTCCGATGTTTTACGATGCATACCACCATATCGTGAATATCAGTAATCCCGAAGGGAAACAGCGAATTTATTCAGTTGTCGGTTATATCTGTGAAACAGACACTTTTGGCAGCGATCGCCGCCTATCGGAGGTCCATGAGGGCGACATTTTGGCTATTATGAATGCCGGCGCCTACGGTTTTTCCATGAGCAATAACTACAATTCCCGCTTCCGTCCGGCAGAAGTGCTGGTACTTGATGGCAAACCCCACCAGATTCGGAAACGGGAATCGCTGGAAGATATCCTTCGGAATCAGGTGGACATTATGCCTTGATTTTGTAACTTCGTGCCATTCAATTCGCTATGTCTGTTTCATCCGTACGCTTTATAAACGATGCTGAATCGCGCGTTTTCGACAAAGAACACCGTCGTAAACTTGCGTTCAACATTCAACAGTACGATAAGAAAGTCGATGAAGGGAAACACCAGTTTTCCGATTTCGATACGGCTCGTCAACGTGCTAATTTCTTGAAATGGCGTACCATTGAACAGCTCGATCGACACTTGATAGAGTTTGAAGCTAACTTCATCAAACGTGGTGGCAAAGTAATCTGGGCAAACGATGCTGAAGAAGCCATCACCGAGATTGTAAAAATTCTTACTTCAATTAAGGCGAAGACAGTAGTTAAATCGAAGTCGATGACTACTGAAGAGATTCATGTCAACGCTGCTTTAACGAATGCCGGTATCGAATCGATTGAAACAGATCTTGGTGAATTCATCGTTCAGCTGCGTGATGAACCGCCCTATCACATCGTTACGCCGGCGATGCACCTTTCTAAAGAGGATGTAGCAAAAACGTTCAACGAAAAATATAATCTTCCGCTCGATTATACGCCAAAGCAAATCACTGCATTTGTTCGCGAACGTTTGCGCGAAAAATATCAGCGTGCTGATGCCGGCATTACAGGAGCTAATTTTCTTATTGCTGATACAGGCTCAATTGCACTTACAGAAAATGAAGGCAACGCCTTGATGTCAATCGCTTTTCCTAAAGTGCATATTGCGATTGCGGGGATCGAAAAAATTATTCCATCGTTGACTGATCTTGATTTGTTCTGGCCGCTATTGGCTACGCACGGAACAGGACAGAACATTACGGTTTACAATTCAATACTCTCCGGCCCTAAACAGGAAAACGAATCGGATGGTCCGGAAGAAATGTATGTAGTGCTGCTCGATAATGGAAGAACAAATCTTTTGGCTCAGCCCGACCAGCGACAAGCGTTGTATTGTATTCGTTGTGGTGCTTGTTTGAACGGTTGTCCGATTTATAAAGGTGTTGGCGGACATGCCTACGGGTCCACCTATAGCGGACCAATCGGCTCGATAATCACGCCGCATTACAACGGCATGAAGGAGTTCAAGCATTTAAGTTATGCTTCTTCGTTGTGCGGCAAGTGTACAGAAGTTTGTCCGGTAAGAATCGATTTACATAAATTGCTTTTGTTCAACCGTCGTGATGCGGTTGCGCAGCATACAAATCCAAAGCCGGAACGCTGGATATATTCTTTTTGGAAAAAGGCTATGCTTAGCCGGCGACTGATGAATCAGGGCGGAGCAAAAGCGAAGAACTTTATTCTTCAAAATTTCTTTCGTAAAAATTGGGGAGACCGTCGCGAGTTGCCAAAAGTGGCAGCACGTTCGTTCAACGAACAATGGCGACGTAGAAAAACAAAGTAATTATTACTTAATGTGCTTTTCGTTGTTCGTTACTGAACGACTGTTGCATTATTGTTTTATATTCACTTAACGAGACGGAGTTGATTGACAATACATCTTCTGCGTCAACAGCCTCTGTAAGGTCAAGACATGCTTCGCGATCGAATCGTTCCAACGCATTTTTATACGACTGCATGTTTTGATGAGCTACAAAATAATATTCAGTAGAAGCTCGAGGAATGTTATAGCGGCTGATCAATATACCGGGTTCTTTTCTTCCATCCCAGAACGTGATCATTGAATAAACATTTAAGGCATCTTGTAGTTCTACGTGGCTCATGTCATCGCTTTTTAGGCAATGTAAATTATGGCCCACCCGTTAGACAACGAAACTTGGTGAATGGTAGCATAGGAGGGACGAATGCAAAAGAAAAAAGGCCCGAGGGAAGAACTCAACGGGCCTTTTAATGCGAAAAACCGGATTTATTAATAAGCCCAGCTGTGCTGATCAAGCTCTTGAATGCAATGTGTAAGCAGATCAATGCTGCCGCGAATATCTTCTTTATCGGCCATTTCAATGACCTGATGAATATGACGCGTTGGAATGGAAACCGCACCGGCGATAGCACCGGTTTTTCCCATTCGTTGTACACCGGCGGTATCTGTTCCGCCTGCTTGAAGAATTTCAGGTTGCCATTTAATGCTATGCTTGTCGGCCGTTTTTTTCATAAAGTCAACCATGCGGGCATCGCATATCGTAGAGGCGTCCATTATTTTAATCGCGGTTCCTTTACCCAGCTTCGTGACTTGCTCGTGCGGCTGAGATCCGGGTACGTCATAGGCAATTGTGGTATCGAGTCCAAAACCAAAGTCAGGTTCGATGTGATGAGCTGCCACATTTGCTCCGCGAAGACCAACTTCTTCTTGAACGGTAAACACGGCATACAAATCGTAAGGGTGATTTTTTAACTGACGCAAGGTTTCAATCAAGATGAAGACAGAAACGCGGTTGTCGATCGATTTGCAATTCACACAGTTTCCCATCTCAATCAATTCTCGCTGGCGTGTCACCGGATCGCCGATGCGCACTAATTTGAGTACCTCGTCTTTTGGCAAACCAAGATCAATAAAGAAGTCGGTAATCTGAGCCGTCTTGTTGCGTTCTTCCGGCGACATAATGTGGATTGGTTTAGATCCCATAACACCGATAACATCCTGACGTCCGTGCACTATTACGCGCTGTGCAGTAAGTGTTTTCGGATCAAATCCTCCGAGTGTATGGAATCGGAGAAATCCGTTGTCGTCGATATGCGTAATGATAAAACCAATTTCATCCATATGAGCGGCTACCATTACTTTTTTACGCTCGCGTCCTTTCTTTAAAGCCGTGACATTACCCATATTGTCGATTGAAATATCGTCGCATAGTGGACGGATTTCACGTAAGACAATTTCACGCACGCGTGATTCAAATCCCGGTGCACCGGCGATTTCGCAGATTTCTTTTAGTAGGGCAACGTTAATAGACATATATATGTTGAAGTGGAATTAATTAGTGTAAGAAGCTAGAGAGAATGTTATTTTACGCGACCGAGTTTGATCATATTGGTTCTTCCCTGATCTTCCAATGGAATGCTCGCCAGGTTGATGATGATATCGTCTTTCTTAGCAAACCCTTTTTCTTTTAAGATTTCTTGTAACTCGATGATCGTTTCATCGGTAGTGACATCGCGATCGTAGTAGAAACAACGAACGCCCCACACCAAACTCAAAACACTCATCAACGACGGCACATCGGAGAAGATCAATATATCTGTTTTTGGACGCTGCGCAGAAACCTGATAAGCTGTGTAGCCTGAACGTGTCATACCGACAATTGCTTTAGCGCCAACTTGCGATGCCATCACGCAAGCATTATAGCAAACAGAATCGGAGATATAGGTATCACTGTTGGATTCAGGAGCATGAAAGCGATTGTATGGATAACCTTCAGCTTCAACAGTGGCAATGATATTGCGCATGTTTTCTACTACTTTCACGGGATATTGTCCAACGGAAGTTTCACCGCTCAACATCACTGCATCAGCGCCGTCAAGTACAGAGTTAGCAACATCGTTCACCTCTGCGCGTGTAGGAGCATGATTGGTGATCATGCTTTCCATCATTTGTGTAGCGATGATGACAGGCTTAAATGCTTCAATAGCCTTTTTAACCAACATTTTTTGAATCATCGGCACTTGTTCCATCGGCATCTCAACGCCAAGGTCACCACGAGCCACCATCAACGCATCCGTTTCACGAATGATGTTATCAATAGCTTTTATCGCTTCCGGTTTTTCAATCTTAGCAATGACACGTGTTTTCTTTCCTGCACGTGCAATAATATTTTTTAATTCAACGATGTCTTGAGCTTTACGGACAAACGATAAGCCAATCCAATCCACATCCATCTCCAGTGCAAACTGTAGATCATCTAAATCTTTTGGCGTTAGACAAGGCAAAGAAATTTTTGTATTCGGAAGATTTACACCTTTCTTGGAAGATAGGATTCCTCCGCTTTCGACCACCGCTTTTACATGATCTTTTTTATTGGTTTCGGTAACGTGTAACTTTAATTTGCCATCGTCAATAAGAATAGTATCTCCAACAGCAACATCGGAAGGAAATTGCTGATAGTTCATGTACAATACGCCGTTTTCTCCAATACATTCTTCTGTAGTAAAACGGATTTCGTCACCGGCGGTGAGTTGCATGGCATTATCTTTTACAACACCGATGCGAAGCTTTGGGCCTTGGAGATCAACAAGAATGGAAGTGTGAAGCCCTAACTCACGGTTGATGGTGCGTATAGTACGAATAACTTCGCGGTGGTGCGAATAGTCGCCATGTGATAGATTGATGCGGCATACATCTACGCCGGCGAGAATCATCGCTTTAAGAGTTTCGTGTCCCGACGAGGCCGGTCCGATGGTAGCGACAATTTTAGTTTTGTTGTAGGGTATCATATTTACTACTTTTTAAAAGAGCAAGTTTCCTTTGGATTTCAATGTGCGAACGTCTATTGGGAAAATCCCCTGAAATCCGGAAACAGTTTGTAATTTTTTAATAATATCAGACGCATCGATGGGTGTCATGCCGGGTTTAATGAGAAGGAAATAATCGAGTTGCTTTCGCTCCGGAATAAGCAGGCCTTCTTCGCCTTTATTGGTTATAACAAAGTACTGATCTTCCTGTTCAGTAAAGTATTCGAAAAACGAAAATCCGATTTCGGCATTTCGTTTTGCGTCGGTGATGGTATAATCGTTTGCCCGCTGGAGATCGAGCTCCAATGCAGAATTGATATCCCGACAAATCCGAAAGTCGCGAAACGTTGACACGATGCCAATCAGGATGAAATCGTATACTTCGTCGTCAATTTTCAGAATTGTCTTGCCCATACCTCACTGCTAAGATAACAAGTATCCTGCTTTTTAGTAACGGATTTCTTGCCCTGTTATCAGGCTTCTGAAATATTCAACTGCAGGATCGCTTTTTCGGCGGCGATCTGTTCGGCGCGCTTTTTGGAATAGTCCTCTCCCTGAGCGATTTCTTGTCCATCGAGCAGCAAGCGGACACGCAGCAGCCGTTTGCCACCGTTTTCCACTTCTTCAATAAGTTCAAATTCGACCGTGCGACGTTCGCGCTGAGCCCAATTGATGAGGCGACTTTTAAAATTCTTGTCTACCTGTTCAAGTTCTTCCAGGTCGATGTGATGCCGAACAATACGAGTAAGAATGAGTTTTCGGGTGGTGCTATATCCTTTATCGATGTACACTGCGCCTATAAGTGCTTCGAACGCATCGCCATAGGCGGAACGGCTTTTTGCACCGGGATCGATGGAAGCATCCATAAATTTATTGATCCCCAGTTTCATGGCCAAACGGTTCAGATTTTCGCGGTTAACAATCCGGCTTCTCATTTCCGTGAGGAAACCTTCTTCTTTAAACGGAAACTTCTTAAAAAGCAATTCAGCGATTACCGCTCCAAGTACTGCATCTCCCAAATATTCCAGTCTTTCATTGGAAAGTTTGATGCCGGTCGGATGTTCCGTTGCCGTTGAGCGATGACTGAAGGCAAGATAATAAACAGAAAGATTCCCGGGTGTAAATCCCAACAAGTTGCGCAGGGAAGAGACAAATTTCTTGTCGCGCGAAAAGTAATAACGAATGTGTGAGAATAAACTCAAGCCAACCTGATTTTCAGGCACACCGGCGGCTGTTAACGGGCTTAACCGATGTACTTGCGGAATATAACGGAAGCATTATGACCACCGAAACCAAATGTATTACTCAGCGCAACATCCACTTTGCGTTGCTGTGCATGGTGGAAGGTGAGGTTTAGTTTAGGGTCAAATGCAGGATCGTCAGTGAAGTGGTTGATGGTGGGCGGTACAATGTCGTGTTGTACGGCAAGAATACTTGCCATTGCTTCAATGGCACCGGCAGCGCCCAACAAGTGGCCGGTCATTGATTTGGTGGAGCTGATATTCAAGCGGTATGCATCTTCTCCGAAGACCGTTTGAATTGCTTTTATCTCCTGCGGATCACCAATTGGTGTGGATGTACCGTGAACGTTGATATAGTCGATATCAGCTGTTGTAAGGTTAGCATCTTCGAGTGCCGCACGCATTACATTCGCAGCGCCTAATCCTTCCGGATGCGGTGCTGTCATATGGTAAGCGTCAGCAGACATACCGCCGCCAATCATTTCCGCATAAATTTTTGCGCCGCGCGCCTTAGCGTGTTCAAGTTCTTCAAGTATGATACAACCGGCACCTTCGCCAAGTACGAAACCATCACGGTCTAAGTCGAACGGGCGTGAAGCTGTTTTCGGATCATCATTGCGCATAGAAAGCGCTTGCAATGCATTGAATCCCCCAACGCATGTTTCATTCATCGTTGATTCTGATCCACCGGATATAATCATGTTGGCTTTACCCAGACGGATGTATGTGAAAGCATCAATCAGTGCGTTCGTTGAAGAAGCACATGCTGAAACAGTAGTGAAATTCGGGCCACGGAAGCCGAACTTCATGGAGATGTGTCCCGACGCAATATCGGCGATCATCTTTGGTATGAAAAATGGATTGAAACGAGGAGTTCCATCGCCACGACCGAAAGCAATTACTTCATCCTGGAATGTTTTAAGTCCACCGATCCCTGATCCCCAAATTACACCTACGCGATCATGGTTGATCGTTTCCAGATTAATGCCCGCATCTTTCACGGCTTCTTCTGCAACGACTAGCGCATACTGTGAAAAGCCGTCTAACTTCCGCGCTTCTTTTCGGTCGAAATAATTGTTAGGATCGAAGTCTTTGACTTCGCAAGCAAAACGCGTTTTGAATTTGGAAGCATCAAACTTCGTGATAGGACCCGCGCCACTGACGCCGTTGATCAGGCCATTCCAGTAGTCAGCAGGTGTATTTCCGAGGGGCGTCAATGCGCCCAGACCGGTTACGACGACTCGTTTCAGTTGCATTCGTCTGCAGGATATGAAAAAATGGTTTCTCCTCCGGGTGAAAAATAAAAGCAGGATCCGCGGAGCTGATTTCAGCGACCGGATCCTGCCTGTGAGTAACGTATTATTTTACGTTTTTCTCGATATAGTCAACGGCTTGACCAACGGTAGAGATTTTCTCTGCCTGGTCGTCCGGAATAGCAATGTTGAATTCCTTTTCGAATTCCATGATCAGCTCAACGGTGTCGAGTGAATCCGCACCAAGATCGTTGGTGAAAGATGCTTCAGGGGTTACTTCTTTCTCGTCGACGCCCAGTTTGTCCACGATGATGGAACGTACTTTTGATGTAATGTCAGACATGATTCTCTGATTTAGGGTTAAGTGGGTTAAGTTTAAGGCTGCAAATTAAATGCGAATCTATGGAAATTCAAAATAGGTCTGCGTAGTTATTTTTCAGATTATCAACATGTTGTGTAATATTCCTGCGGGCTTGCCTTTGAAGTGCCTGATTTATCGCCGTTTCAGGTGATTGGAGGATAAAAAAAAGCCTCCTGTTTCGGGAGGCTTTTTCGCTAAAAAGCTATTAATCAGATAATTGCTTAAAATAGTATTGTCTTATACGAATAAACGTACGATTTCATAAAAAATGCCGGCCAGAATCGCAGAAACCGGAATGGTCAGGATCCAAGCCCAAACTAAACTCACGGTAACACCCCAACGGACAGCCGATAATCGCTTCGTGGCACCAACGCCGATGATTGATCCGGTAATCGTGTGTGTCGTACTTACCGGAATTCCTTTGATGACTTCGCCGCCAATTTTCCAGGGGAATTTTAATCCTTCAGTGAAGAACAACGTAATAGCTCCAGCCGTTTCAGCAGCAACTCCTTCGAAGGGAGTTACCTTGGTGATTTTTCCTCCCATCGTTTTAACGATTTTCCAGCCTCCGCTCATTGTTCCAACAGCGATAGCCGTGTAACAAGCCAACGGCACCCAATTGGGCAAATCTTTCATGGTCTCAATTTGTCCACCGGCAATCAACGAAATCCCGATGATACCCATTACTTTCTGTGCATCGTTTCCTCCATGTCCGATAGAAAATGCTGCTGAAGAAAATAGCTGTAGTCGTTTGAATAACGAGTTGGTCTGTGTGTTGTTCATCGAGCTAAGCACCAGCGTTGTAATACCAATTACCACAACGATGAAACCTAACAGGATCCATTTGAAATTCGAACCGTGGAAAATGACCTTTAACCAATAGGTCTCAAAATTATTTTTAAGATTAGATGCGTCATAGCGTTCTTTGATATCAGCATCAGCACCGATACGGTGTGCTTCGATTACTACATATCCTGTTTTAACCTTTCCTAATTGTTTTTCAAATACTGCCGTGAGTTCTGGGTTAACGGTAGTTTCACCAACCTTCTTCATAAAGTCGGTGCGCACCACATAAATTGTCCCAGATTTATCAGTGTTTCCAAGGCTATCTTTCCCGGCATTAACAACCGGAGTAAATTCTTTCAGCTGACCGTCTTTGAATGTAAGCGCTTTTTTAAGCACATCTTTACTCACCTTGCTTTCAAACTGCATAGTATATGAGCTGCCTCCGTTGAAGTCTTTTTTGAACTCAAGAGCTCCCCATACCAGCCAGCTAACACCGATGATGATGAATAGCGAAACCATCTTCATCCATAATGCTTTTCGGAAGCTGTTCAGAAACCAAATGGAAATAAGATAAGACATAATCATACCGGCAACCGGAGCTGCTACGATGAAGATAACAGTAGCCCAGATAACTCCGGAGCGAATCGCCTCAAAGCCATATGCTGCAAGGAATGCACCTGCAAATCCGCCGATCAGTGTGTGTGATGACGAAGATGGAATTCCATACCACCAGGTGAAAAGGTTCCAGGTGATGGCTGCCATCAATCCGGAAAAAATCATTGGTAGTGGATGCATCTCCGGCGAGGTAAACTGATCCTGGACGGTTTTAGCGATGGTGTTCGCTACGCTGTGGTCTTTGAAAATAAAGAACGCAACGAAGTTGAACAACGCTGCCCAGATGACTGCGCTCAGAGGAGAAAGCACTTTCGTGGAAACTACCGTTGCAATCGAATTGGCAGCATCATGGAAACCATTGATGAAGTCGAATGCAAGGGCAAGAATAATGACTACAATAAGTAGTGTCATATCGAATTGTCTAATTAATTCCTGAGAATCAGGCTTGTTTTACAATAATGGTCTCCAGAACGTTGGCAACGTCTTCACACTTGTCGGTGGCTGTCTCCAGTGCCGAAAGCACTTCTTTGATCTTAATGATCTCGACAGCATTTTTTTCCTCTTCAAAGAGTCGTGCTACGGCATTATCAAAAAGATCATCTGCGTGATTCTCGATGCTGTTTACCTTTACAAGAGCTTCGCGAATCTGAATCATGTTACGCATGCTGCGTAAGCTTCTAACTGCATTTTCAAGCTCCTGAGCACACTGAAGAATAAGTTCTGCCAATTTCACCATCGAAGGATGAATTGGATCGATCTTGTAGAGTTCAATTCGCTTGGCAGAACCATGAATGTAGTCCAGAATATCATCTAGTCCGGAAGCCAGGTATTGAATATCTTCCCGGTCAAAAGGAGTAATGAAAGTCCCTGCCAATTCATGGAAGATAGTGTGGGTGATTTCATCACCTTTATGTTCAAGCTGTTCGATTTTACGAATCAGTTCGGTTCGCTTAGCACGATCAGATGTGGTTAGCATTTCGTAAAGAACATTTGAAACGGCTACCAAGTTAGAAGAGGCTTCTTCCAGTAAGGGAATGAATTTGCGGTCCTTAGGTACCAGGT
>JBEGUX010000338.1:0-11513 GCA_041178685.1 Bacteroidota bacterium | reverse complement strand
ATTTGAGAGCCGTCCATACGGGAAACCATACCTTTCAGCGAGGTACCGTCTGAGAAGCGCCACTCAGCGCCGCCTTCATAAATAGCATTGTTAGGGCATTCCGGTTCACAGGCGCCACAGTTGATACATTCTTCGGTAATTTTGATAGCCATTGTTTAGTTGCTTTAAACTGTTTCCTTTCTACTTTTGATTGGAAATCTGGTTACAAAGTTAGTGCAGATTATTTTCTTTCCAAATTCAAAATATATACAAAGTGATTGAGCTTCAACAGAGAATAACCATTCTTAAATCGTTGGGACACAGACTGAAACAACTTTCAGGGCAGATAGTTCAACAGAAATCAGAAAATGATGCCGAATTAAGCCGTTGGTTAAGTCAGGTTAGCGCTGTAAATCCATGGTTTACAGTCGATAGCATCGCCATGGCACTGGAGGTTTGGGCGACAGCGTTGGAACCTCAAGCTGTTGATCAATGGGTTGAACGATATCCTGCTTTGCAAAACCAACGAACTCCTAAAACTGTAGGTGTTATAAATGCCGGTAATATTCCCTTTGTTGGACTTCACGATTTGCTGAGTGTTTTCCTTTCCGGCCATCATTATATGGGAAAGAACGCCTCCGAGGATCCTTTTTTACTTCCAATGGTAGTGAAAGAAATGGAAGCAATAGATCCGTCTGTTCGGGAAGTGATTCAGTTTGTCGATAAACTTACCGGTGTTGATGCCGTGATTGCCACCGGAAGCAATAATTCGGCGCGCTATTTTGAAGCTTACTTTGGAAAATACCCGCACATCATTCGAAAGAATAGAAATGCTGTTGCAATACTGACCGGATTTGAAACGAGCGAGGAGCTGTCGGCTTTAGGCAACGATATTTTCAGCTATTACGGCCTGGGATGCAGAAATGTATCAAAGTTGTACGTGCCAAAGGAATATGATTTTAATCTATTCTTTGAGAGCATCTATTCTTATCACACGGTGATGAATCATCACAAGTACATGAATAATTTCGATTACCATAATGCCGTTTATATGCTAAAGCAGCTGCCTTTTTTGCAGAATAATTTTCTAATCGTGCGGGAAGAGGAGCAGCTTGCATCCCCATTGGCAGTGTTACATTACGAACAGTATGAAAACTGGGATAAATTAATGGACACTATCGCATCAAAAGAGCTCGAGATCCAATGTATAGCAACTTCTAAAAAAACTAAGATTGACCACGAAAAAATACAATCGCCGGTCGTTGAGTTCGGTACAACTCAATCACCGACATTGTTGGATTATGCCGATGGTGTGGATACGATGAAATTTCTCTTAGAGGTCGGATGATTTAATGCGATTAAATAAACGGCTCCATCGTACTTTATTTAAGAAAGAACCGTTTGAGTCCCAGCTCATCCAAATAAACACCGCTTTACCGACGATATGATCTTCCGGTACAAAGCCCCAGAAGCGAGAGTCCTGTGAATTATGACGGTTGTCGCCCATCATGAAGTAGTAATCCATGTTAAACGTGTAGGATGTCGCTTCTTTACCGTTAATGTAAATTTTTTCGTTACGTACTTCCAGTTGATTTCCTTCGTATTCACCAATTGCTTTACGGTAAATGGGTAATGTGGAATCATTAAGCTGAACGGTCATTCCTTTCTTAGGAATCAGCACAGGGCCGAAGTTGTCTACGTTCCAGCCGAATTTATTTTCGAACGGAAAGATAAACTCCTGGAAAATTCCTGCCGGAACACGATTAGGTTCCATCATACGAATATTACCGAATGATTTCATTTCGGCTGCAGCTTCTCGTGTCAAGTGCATGTTGAATTCCATGGGCGACATTGGCTCGACATCGGTAATGTCGAGTCGTTGCAATGCTTTTTCGGAAAAACCGGTTCCGTCTGTTAGAATGTGATACGACGTTTGTGATTTAGCAGGAAGTGGCTGAAGTTTTCCGTTAACGTAAACCTGCTGCTCACGGATGGCTATTGTGTCACCTGCAATGGCCACACATCGTTTGATATAATTTTCTTTTTTGTCGACAGGACGGTTTTCATTTTCCGCCGGCCAGTTGAATACTACACAATCGCCACGATCGACCTGACCAAATCCCGGTAATCGGTGGTAGCCGATTTTAATCCACTCCAAATACGATTTACCACCAACGAACGGCAAAGTATTGTGCGCAAAAGGAAAGGAGAGAGGAGTCATTGGCACACGAGCACCGTAACTCACTTTACTGACAAAGAGAAAATCACCAACAAGCAATGATTTCTCCATAGATGGCGTTGGAATGGTATAAGCTTCAATGAGAAACGTACGGATAATGGTGGCTGCAATTACTGCAAATACAATCGCATCGAACCATTCACGACCAACGGATTTGCGCTGACCGGGTTTTGTTTTGAGCAACAACCAGACACCCAGCGTAAAAATGCTAAAAACTATATCCTTGATGAGGTCCCAGTTGATTCTGAATTTCTTTTCCATACGGGAGTTGTTGTGCGGTAAAAATAAACCAATCAACCTTCTTTTTCGGTTAATGGCATGTTAAAATTTATACGTTCAAACTTAATAAATCTTCCATAGTAAATACACCTTTACGGCTGCCAATCCATGTTGCAGCTGTTAATGCACCACGGGCGAAGCCTTCGCGGGAATAGGCTTTGTGTGTGAGTTCAATTTCATCGATTGCTGATGAATAGTGAACGGTATGTGTTCCCGGCACTTCGTCTTCCCGAGAATAATATATTGGTAACTGATTTCCGAAGTTCCTTTTATCATTAGCCGGATGCGCCTCCCAATTTGTAAATCGATTGAGTCCATTCACCAGCTGGTTCGCAAGCGAGATGGCTGTGCCGCTGGGTGCATCTAGTTTGTGTACGTGATGAGTCTCGTGAATGAATACGTTGTCATACTCCGGATGATTATTCATCAATGCAGCCAGTCGCTTGTTAATGGCAAAAAACAAATTAACACCAATGCTGAAATTGGAGGCGTAAAATAGTGCGCCATCACTATCGGAACATGCTGATGTAACTTCAGGCAATTTATCCAGCCAACCTGTTGTTCCCACGACAACAGGAACTCCCGCAGTAAAGCAATGCAGAATATTATCTACTGCGGTATCCGGCCGACTGAATTCTATAGCGACGTCGCATTTCGAAAGCTCCGGCGAAGAGAGAAGTTCTGTGTTGGTTGCATCAATACGAAGTGTGACCTCGTGACCATCTTTCAGCGCTAACGCTTCTATGGTTTTACCCATTTTTCCGTATCCGATCAATGCAATTTTCATAGCAAGTTTTAATGCAAGCTAAAAGTGAGTTTTAATCCGCCGACTGTATGCTTTTCAGCGAGAAGTAGTCCGGGTTGAATTTTTAACGAGAGCTTATCAGACACATCAAAATCTTTCAACTGTGCATCAACATATGCGTCTACAATGTTTAAAATATAAAATCCACCCATCAATACATAACATAAATCACGGTTACGGCGGTAATAATCTTTTCTTACACGCAAATCATCGCTGGTGAGCGAAGGGTAGTTGTCGGTGGTGGATGGATCGCCATCAGAACGGGAAATATAGGCGGATTTGAATTCCTTGTAATAGTCGTTGTTGAAATCCGCCACATAATACAGGGTTGCAAAGCCGGCAATAACGATAGGAACTTTCCAGTATTTGTGATTATACACTTGTCCAGCTCCTGGAAGTATGGCAGAGTAGCGGGCTGCTTTATTGGCATTCTTGCGGTATAATGCAGTTAACGAATCGGCAGGAGTTTCGGCCATTGAAATAGACGCCACTGAAAGCAGTAGCAGAGAAACAAGTATTGGCCGTCGGATAACTTCCAACATGGTTATCCGTTGAGATTAGTAATTCAACAACTCGAGAATGCGGTTGAGATCCTGATCGTCGCTAAAGGGTATACTTATTTTACCGCTGCCATTTGACTTGCGTTGCAATTGAACATTAGCATCGAAATGGTTTGACAATACATTTTGAATCTTAGAGTATTCAAAAGAGAGAGCGTTTCCACCGGAAGATTGAGAAGACGTTGATGTTTTTTTCCCTCCGCTGGTACGCGCCAGCGTTTCTACATCACGAACTGAAAGTTGCTTTTGTAAGATCTCTTTGAAAACGAGAAGTTGTTCAGCAATATCATCGATTCCAACTAGGGCACGAGCATGTCCCATGGTGATTTTATTATCACGCAATGCGATTTGAATTTCAGGCGGAAGTTTTAGTAAGCGCATGAAGTTGGTAACGGTGGTACGATTTTTACCAACTCGTTCACTTAGTTCTTCTTGCGTCAAACTACATTCGTCGATAAGCCGTTTGTAACTAATAGCTATATCTAATGGATTAAGTTCTTGACGTTGAATGTTTTCAACCAACGCCATTTCCAGCATGCCTTGATCATTCGCTACCCGAATGTAAGCCGGAATTGTTGTGGCACCGGCCAATTTGCTGGCGCGGAAACGACGTTCACCTGAAATGATCTGGTATTTATCGTACCCCATCTTTCGAACAGTGATGGGTTGGATGATACCTTGCTCCTTGATGGATTGTGCCAGTTCGCTGAGTTCCTCCGCTTTGAATTCTGTGCGAGGTTGAAAGGGATTGGGTTCAATCTGGTCTAAAGGTAGTTGTGCAACACCGCCAACGACACCTTGCGTATTAGTTACGGAGGCGCCTGACTTTGATGTTACATCGGTCTCGGAGCTTTCAAGCAATGCGCTAAGTCCTCTTCCCAACGCACTTCGTTGTTTAGGATTATTGCTCATTGCTTATTGGAATTTTCTTTTCTGAATCGTTGATCTTGGTCAGATTGTTTTTCTGTAAAATCTCACGTGCCAGATTCAGGTAGTTAATTGATCCTTTCGAGGTAGCATCGTGCATGATGATGGTGTGTCCGAAAGAAGGAGCTTCACTTAGTTTGGTGTTGCGTTGGATGATGGTATCGAAAACCATTTGCTGGAAATGGGTCTTAACTTCTTCTACGACTTGATTGGCTAATCGCAAACGCTGGTCGTACATCGTCAATAAAATACCTTCGATCTCCAGTTCTGGATTAAGACGGCTCTGTACAATTTTGATCGTATTCAACAGTTTCCCCAAACCCTCAAGAGCGAAGTATTCGCATTGAACAGGAATGATAACAGAGTTGGCGGCCACCAGCGAGTTGATGGTAATCAAACCGAGCGAAGGTGAGCAATCTATTATGATGAAATCATAACTCTCTTTGAGTCCGTTCAATGCTTCTTTCATCTTTTTCTCGCGATTCGGAAGATTGATCATTTCAATTTCAGCACCCACGAGATCGATGTGTGAAGGGATGATGGAAAGGTTAGGAGTAGAGGTTTTCAACACGATTTCCTTCGGGTTTACCTCATTGATAATACATTCGTAAATGCTGGTCTTGATAGTACGTGGATCAAAACCCACACCGGACGTAGCATTAGCCTGCGGATCACTGTCGATGATGAGTGTTTTATATTCAAGAACGGCCAGACTGGCAGCAAGGTTCATGGCGGTGGTGGTTTTTCCTACGCCTCCTTTTTGATTTGCTATTGCAATTATTTTTCCCATGGTAAGTGTGTGTCTTTCTTTCGTGTGGTAATTAGTTATCCGGTTAGAACGATTTCGTCTCTCCGATATTCATTAGATTAAGATGCTTTCCGGTGACTTCAAATTTCCGGACAGCCTCCTTGTGATCAATTTTTATCATTGGCATGGTGTCGTAATGCATACCGATGATGCGGTCGCACTTAATAAAATCTGCGGCGATTACGGCATTGTCGATTCCCATCGTGAAGTTGTTGCCTAACGGAAGAAAGGCGAAATCTATTTTCTTATAATCGCCAATTAGTTTCATGTCGTAATGCAACGCAGTATCTCCTGCATAATAGAAGTTACCTTCCGGCGCTTCGATTAGAAATCCCATTGCGCTTCCACCGTAGGATCCGTCAGGAAGACTGCTGGAATGAACGGCGTGCACGCATTTGACTTTTCCGAAATCAAATATCCAGTGGCCGCCGGTATTCATGGGATGCGTATTCGTTATCCCTTTTTGGTGAAGCCAGGAATGAATTTCAAAATTGGAGATGACGGTTGCACCGGTTTGTCTAGCCAATTGAACCAGGTCTGCAACGTGGTCTTCATGGCCATGAGTTACTAGAATAATATCTGCACGAATCGATGATAAATCGATATGAGCAGCTAGTGGGTTAGGCGAAATAAATGGATCGAACAAAAGTGTTTTACCTCCGAATTCAACGGAAAAACAAGAATGGCCGAAGTAGGTTACTTTCATAACAATTAATCCTCAAAGGTAAAATTTGCATCCTTTGTAAGCCTTTAAAGTTACCAACAAAATGAAGCATCAGCGTCACCTGAGCGCATTAATAATAACATTTGATTGTTGATGAATTAAATAAAAAAAGCTCCTTAACGAAGGAGCTTTTAGGATTAAAATAACAATCAAGATTTATTTACCTAGGTCGTCAAAATCTAAATTGCTGTAGGGCGAAGAAGACTCTTGAGAAGATGGAGTAGGTGTAACACCTTGAAGGGATTGAATACGATCCATTGCTACTTTGATTCCATCCATAAACTTTTCAAAGTCTTCGCGGTAGAGAAAGATTTTATGCTTTTCGAAGAACGGACTTCCGTCATCGCCTATGCGCTTCTTACTTTCAGTGATAGTAAGATAATAATCGTTCGACTTAGTGCTTTTTACGTCGAAGAAATAGGTTCTCTTTCCTGCACGTACAGATTTGGAAAATACTTCCTCGCGATGATTTGAATACTCCGACATAATTTTTAATAAATTGTAGTTTAGCAAATATAGAAAAATAATGATTTGCAGCTAAAAATTCGCATTTTTAATGCTTGAACATATTTTAGTTAAACTCCACTAATTTTCACTGTAGCTTAAAACTTTTATACTAATTTAGTCGCCAAAATGAATTGTTATTTCTATATTTAAATTGGTTAATTGTTCCAAAATGAGAAAACTTCTTTTTATTCCTTTTTTCAGTTGCTTCATGCTCCATGCGGCAGCACCTGAGTCTGTTTTTGTTGGAATTTCCGGATTAAGTTCTAAAAATCTGGCAGATTTCCAGCAAGGTGCTGACCTTTTGACGGGTGTTCAATATCAGGGCTATTGCCATGATCTTCAGATTGCTCACTTTAAAGTTATCAGAGAAGTTCAACCTACGGATTCCGTGCTGGTAGCTTATTTCAAGTCGTTTGGAATCACCAATTTTAACATGAAGGAGCCGGTTTCTGATCGTTCATTCATGAATAATTGTAAAGAATTCGAACCTCGACGCTAAACCACTACATATGAGACACATTTTCAATAAAATTTTTATTGCTTTATTTCTTTTATCGTCCGCTGCATTTGCTCAAACATCTCTTATCTCAGCTGTTGATGGTGGTTTTGAGGCTGGAAATGCCGGCTGGACTATAGTAAATGGCAATGGAGGCGGTCAAGCCAACAAATGGTTTATCGGAACAACCTCCTTCTGTTCCGGAACCCAGGGAGCTTTTGTGGGTACTGCTTCTACTAATAACACCTACACGATTACTACATCCTCTGTGGTCCATCTTTACCGTGATGTGGTTTTTCCTGCTGGCCAGTCGTCCATTACCCTATCGTTTGATTTTAAAGGACAAGGTGAGAGCTGTTGCGACTATATGAGGGTATATGTTTTACCTACCACTACAAATCCGGCTGCTGGAACACTTCCGGCTTCAGGACAAGTTGGTAACACTGCGTATAACATGATTGCCAATTGTACTAATTACTCTATTACTTTGAACCCTGCTTTTGCAGGTACAACTCAGAGAATTGTATTCACTTGGAGAAATGATGCCAGTGTTGGTACAGATCCAGCTGCAACACTTGATAATGTCAGGATTGTAACACAAGTTCCACCTCCTCCCGGCTGTGCCACGCTTACTTCTCCTGCCAATGGTTCAACCACTGGATGTAATTCCGGTTTTACATTGAATTGGACCGCACCCACAACTGGCGGAGCTCCGTCGGGATATAAATTGTTCTTAGGTACCAATAATCCTCCGAACAACATTGTCAACGGTACTAATTTAGGGAATGTGTTGTCGTACACTCCAACAGGATTATTGCCCAACACCGTTTACTACTGGAGAATTGTTCCTACCAATGGAGGTGGAGATGCTACCGGTTGTACGGTGGGTACATTTACCACCGGAGGTGCATGTATTCTACAGGGTAGCGGCAATTTCAATACTTGTTCGGGTGCTTTCTTTGATTCCGGTGGCCCTTCCGGTAATTATTCCAACAATGCGAACTCTGTTACAACAATTTGTCCGCAGGCTGCAGGTCAGTACGTAACCGTCACCTTCAATGCTTTCAATCTTGAAAACAATTTTGATAATCTGATTATCTACAACGGTAATTCTACTGCTTCGCCATCATTGGGAACCTTCACAGGAACCACGTTACCTTCTTGTATTTCCAGCACGAGCACTAATGGTTGCCTGACTTTTGCTTTTAGCTCCGATGCAACAGTGAATTACGCAGGTTGGGATGCTACCATCAGTTGTACTTCCACTTTGCCGGGTGTTTTGCCCGGATCTACCTGTGCTAATGCTCCGGTATCGTCATTGCCTTTGTTTGCATCCAATCAAACCACTGCATGTTATCGTAATGATTACACGAATGCATCAACAGGTTCATGCGGTACCATTTATGAATCTGGTGAAGACCGTGTCTATGCTATATCTGTTCCCTCTCCTCAATGTATCAGCGTTACGATCACCAATTCAACTACTCCCAATATAGGTTATCAGGTGTATAGTGGTTGTCCAGGAACAGCGGGCACAACGTGTATTGGTAATGCGGGTGGTGCGCTGAACGGAACCTTATCCGGCTCTTTTACAGTGTCTGCAGCCGGAACATATTATATTGTGGTTGATACATGGTCGCAGCCATTCAATGCCGAATACAGTATACAGGTTAATTCACTTGGTACCGGTCCAACTAATGATTTACCATGTAACGCAGTTCAGTTAGCTTTGGGCACGACGGAACCCGGCGATAATACATGTTCGTCCTCTGCCGGTGATCCGGCGCGTCCTGCTTGCTGGGACGCTGGTGTCATGAATACGGTGTGGTATCGTGTTACACCAACCAGTTCAAGCTTACGATTACGAACCATCACAGGATCACTTACTGCCACTCAAATTGCTGTTTATTCAGGAAACTGTTCGGGGGGACTTACACTTGTTGCCGGTGGTTGTAACGATGATATTGGGTCTTGCGGAACAGTAACCAATTTTGCTTCGGAAGTTCTTCTTAGCGGTCTTACCGCCGGTACCAACTATTTCATAGCTGTTGATGGTGATGATGCAAGAGTTGGCACATTTTCAATTCTTGCTTTGGATGGAGCTGCTCTTCTTCCTCCAGTTGAGGGTATGGATTGTATCCTTCCAAATCCTGTTTGTAGTTCCTTTTTTCAGGTATCTGATCCTGGTTATGCCGGGTTTGGAAACTTCTGTGATTTACCTTCCTTTCCCAACGCTTATTGTCTCGCTGCAGCTGAAAGAAACGTTGTATGGTACCGTATTCCAATAAATGCTGCGGGTAATCTTGTATTTGATTTGGTGCCGAACGATTTCAGCGTTACTGCCTTGGATGAAACTGACTACGACTTTGCTGTATGGAGAGTGGCTGGGGCCGGAGCTGTAACTTGTAGCCAGATCGCCTCCGGAGGTGCAACTCCATTAGAGTGTAATTATTCAGCTCTTGGTATCACTGGCTTGAATGGTACAGCGGACTTGACGGCACCTGCTTCGCTTTCATCATTGGTTTGTCCTTCTTGCGGACCGTACAGCCCAAATCCTACTTATAATGGGGCTTATCAGTCGCAGATTCCGGTTTCAGCCGGTGATGTACTTTTGTTGGCGGTAAGTAACTTTTCCAATAGTACCTCCGGATTCCGCATCGATTTTAAAAATAGTCCGATTGGATATGTCGGTAATACTGCTACCTCAGTTACATGGACTGGAGGAACAAACAGTGTTTCTACATTGAATTCTAATTGGGGAGGATGTAGTTCACCAACATGCGGAATAGATGGGGTAGTTGCTCCATTTATTAATCAACCGGTAATTGCAACTAACCAATCATTCAAAGATTTGGAAATTCAGGCAGGTGCTACTGTAACCATTAATGCAGGCGTTACTGTAACCATTTGTGGCAATTTAATCAACAACGGAAATCTTCGTTGCTCACCTACATCCACCATCTTATTCACCAATCCCATTGCTCACAGTATGATCGGTAGTTTCACTGGTTTGAATGCATTGGGAAATCTTACCATCAACGCATCCGGAGCAGGTATGCAAGTGAACCTGATGAATGACCTGGATTTGAAAGGAACGTTTACTTCCTTCAATACTCATAGCATTTTTAACGCAAATAGTAACAATATTAAAGTTGCAGGAAACTTCATTAACAACAATGGAAATACAACATTCCCGAATGTGGGAACCGGATTTCTTGAGTTCAATGGTAGTGCCACTCAGAATTATAATCAAGGTACATCACAGTTGGATTTGAATATTGTTAATATGAATCATACCGGTCCGGGTGTGAATCTGCAGACCAACATGTGTATGAAAGCAGGTACCGGTCAACTCAATTTGACGTTGGGACGAATAATCACCAACGCATTCGAAGTACGTCAATACAACCGATCTGCTACAAGTGTAACAACAGGAAACGCCTCCAGCTTTGTGCAAGGATTCCTTCGTCGCTGGATTAATTCAACGGGCTCTTATGATTTTCCGTTGGGCGATGCAGCTAAAGGATACGAACGTTCTAATTTTAATTTTACTGCCGGAGGTAATATCGACAACTTGCTTGGAAAATTCTTTCCGTTTAGCGGCTTGCCTGCTCCTTCCAATTTATTGGATTGCAATGGTGCAAACCTTTACAACTTCCCATATCTCGATCATGGATATTGGCAGGTAAATGCTTATGATGCTACTTTGACCAAAATTCCGGGTACAGGTTCATCTTATAGGACTACTCTTTATAATCTAGGTTATACTAATTCAGCTGGTGCTATTTGTTGGACGGTTATGAAAGATGCATCTCTTACCGGAAGCTGGGTCTTCGACGGTGTTTGTAATGCAGCATCAACCGCTGCTATAACTATTCGTGATGGCATGTCCGGATTTTCCAATTTCGCAGCCGGACAAGGAGGAAATCCGCTTCCTATTGAGTTGATTCGTTTTGATGGTTTCAATGATGGCGAAAGGAATGTGTTGCAGTGGAGTACAGCCACTGAAACCAACAACGATTATTTCACGCTGAAACGTTCTGCAGATGGTATCCAATTCGAACCAATTGCTCAAATGCAGGGAGCCGGTAATTCTACTACCATCCGTAACTACGAATATGTAGATAACAGCCCATTGGCAGGTATCAATTACTATATGCTAATGCAAACGGATTTTGATGGAGCTTCC
>JBEGUX010000337.1:0-5678 GCA_041178685.1 Bacteroidota bacterium | reverse complement strand
ATCGTCCATGTCATAAATACCGTATTGCGCAAACTGCTGACGCATCAAAGCGCGGGAGGCATCACGAATTTCGTCTTCCGTTAGAACGATGTTTTGCTCAACAGCAATGTTGCCCAAAATCAAATTCCAACGAAGATCTTCCGCAAGGTGATAATACTGATGGTCAAAATCATGCTCCTCGACAGGCTTCTCCTGGTTTGCCTTAACCATACGCTTGAGAAACTCATCCGGCAATGCAATAGAAGTAGCTTCGAGAATTGCATTTCGAAGATCTTTTTTCAGCTTACGATCGCTTTCGCGCTCAAAGTAAGACTCGATTCCGGCTTTAACCTTTGCACGGAACTCCTCTTCGGACGTTACTGTACCGGCCTCGTACAATTTATCAAACAATTCCTGGTTGAGTTCCGCTTTTTCAATCTTGCTGATGGTCATTACGGTGAAGCGGTAATTAGCATGCATTGCCGGATTTGACTTTTCAATCTTTAGCATCGCAGCCACTTCGGTTTCATTTCCAACGGCAGCCATTGGATTATAATCTATCGTGTCTTCTTTCTTCAAGCCAACGAATTTCTGACGATCGTTGACCGATGACATACGGTCAATTGCCAAGGTTGTCGTTGTTTTTACACCACCCTCCTTGATATTGCCGTCAGCATCCAATTCATTGAACTCACCATAAAGAATACTGGTCTCCTCCGCAGATTCAGGATTGGAAAATTTACCATAGCGACGACGGATATCATTCATATCCTCTTCAATCATTTTCTCGTCCACCTGAACCATGAAATATGGCGTCTTGGATGAAGGCAATACAACATTAAATTTTGGTGCCAAACCGATTTCATACAGAAATTCGAAATTGCGACCATCCTCAAGTACCATCTCTGTATCGCCCTGCTTTGGAAGCGGTGAACCGATGATTTCAATCTTGTTGTCGAAAATGTACTTACCAAGATTTTCAGAAACAAGCTTGTTCAGCTCTTCCAACATCACGGAAGTACCGTACATTTTCTTCACCATTCCAATTGGAACATGGCCGGGGCGGAATCCGGGGATGTTGGCCGTTTTGGCGTACTTCTTGATTACGTCATTCACCCGTTGCTGATAATCGGCAGGTTGAAGCTCTACCTTGATAATGGCAGTCAAGTCGTCGTGCTGATGTTTACTGATATTCATGGATATACAATTTCTGTTAACGGGCCTGAATGAACCCGTTAAAATAAGTGCGGTCGAAGGGACTCGAACCCCCACGGATTGCTCCACCAGATCCTAAGTCTGGCGCGGCTACCAATTACGCCACGACCGCGTATCCCCGAAAAAGGGAGCGCAAAGATACAGTTTACTAATGAGCTGTAAAAGCGGAAATTGAACTAAAATTAACCTAAAGCGTTAAAATTCAGGAAAACCAATTCTAGCAGCGTAAATGAAAGCTGTGGCTTACCTTTGACAAAAGAATTTCAAGCACTATGCTGACCATTGATCCGAAAAGCGTGAAAACAGGCGAATTCCACAGTCATATGCTATCGGCCATAGCACCACGGCCCATTGCTTTCGCCAGTACTATGGATAAAGACGGGAATCCAAATCTTTCGCCCTACAGCTTCTTCAATGCATTCGGCAGTAAGCCGCCCATTTTAGTTTTTTCACCTGCACGCCGCGTACGCGACAACACCACAAAGCACACACTGCAGAATATCTATGAAACAATGGAAGTGGTAATTAACGTGGTTAACTATCCAATGGTACATCAGATGTCTCTTTCCTCTACCGAATATCCTAAAGGTGTGGATGAGTTCATAAAAGCCGGTTTCACGCCGTTAGCCTCCGAAAAGGTTAAGCCCTTCCGCGTTAAAGAATCTCCTGTACAATTTGAATGTAAAGTACATCAGGTTATTGAGACCGGCCATGAAGGCGGAGCAGGCAACTTAATTGTTTGCGAAATACTTTTAATGCACATCAGTGAAGACGTACTCAATGAGCAACATAAAATTGATCCCAATAAAATTGATCTTGTTGCCCGCATGGGCGGTGATTATTATTGCCGCGCTTCAGGAAATGCGTTGTTTGAAGTCGCCAAACCATTGACAAGCTTAGGAATCGGTGTCGACAGAATTCCGGAATCTATTCGTTACAGCAAAATACTAACCGGCAACGATCTCGGCCAATTGGGAAATGTAGAACAATTACCCGCGGAAGATGACCTTCGTGAGTTTTCACAACGCGATTTTATGAAAGAGTTAAAATCGAAATTTGGAAATAATCCCGAAATGTTTCAATCCAAGTTGCACGAATTAGCCAAGACCTTGATCGATAAGAAGGAAGTTGCAACAGCATGGAAAGTGCTGCTTTGCGGTACGAATTAAATCGACCTCATAACATTCATCGATTTAAGTATTGCCTTTTGGGAGGAGTGCAACTCCCTGTATACGTTAACAAGCGTTGCAGCCTCATATTCCTTTATCGTATGGCGGTGCAACGCATCCATAGTTTCGCGAACTGCCAACTCCTGTTCGCGATCATTTTCTGCCAACTTTTCATCAACTAAAAAACTACTTCCACCTTCTCTTTCGCCTACCCATTGAATAGCTGAATTATAAAACGTGCCTTCCTTTTGCTTAATTGCTAAAGATGCAGAATAGAGATAATCATTGGCAGAATCGTTTAGCTCTTTCAAATTATGCCGTATGTCTTTTATATTCTTTGCAGCATGTAAAATATTTCCTGCCGCGGTAATTAGCTGTCCTAATCTTTCAGCCTCAGAGGGAACAAGATCCTCCTGCAACAAGTCTGATGCCGCCTCTAACCACTCGCCGTGAAATTGTTTAATAGCGCCGTAATCGTCCGTAAAAGAAGCTCTGGCAAGAAGAATATTTTTAACACGCTTTAAGAACGAATCAGGTTGATCGCCATTCAATACTTGAAGACCAAGTGCTCTTTTATTGAGTAAAATCATTTGACGAAACAAAAACTGCAAATGGCGCTCCAGCTGTTCTACACCCTTTGCTGCGAAAAGTAAATCCATAGAAAATATTGGAACCTGCTGTTTCGCAATTGATATTTTCCGCTCCAGAAATTGAGCAAGTCTGCCTAGTAACGGATAAAAAGCCAGGATAGTCAATAAATTCAAGGCAGATTGGAATGCCACCAGCACTAGTAACGGATCATCAAATAAAAATCGCTGAATAACATGAAGCAGAGGGTAAAGTAGTGCTGTACCTAAAATAATGGTAAAAAAATTGAAGATGATATTCCCGGTAGCCACTCGTTTTTTATCGTTGGATGTACCCGTTGCTCCAAAAATCAACTTTAATGCCGTCCCTAACTCTGAGCCGATAACAGCTGCCGCTGCATACTCCATAGAAATCGCATGAGCGTGAAGCGCCGACAACGCTATAGCCATAAAAGCAAAACTGGATTGAATAATAGCAGTTACTACAAACCCAATACCAATAAAAAAATAGGGCGACCATCCGGTAAATTGCTTTAGTAAAGAAACCGTTTGTGGTCCGGCCAGCGTCAACTTCATGAAAGATAGTCCGATAAACATCAGAGCAATACCAATAAAAAAACGCGACCAAAGGTTGACTACTCGTGAACGCGAAAAGAAAAGCAAACCTACCAATGCTAATACGAGCAGCGGATAGGAAATCGAGGATATATCAAAGCGAAACCCCAACCAGGCAATAATCCAACTGTCGAAAGTAGTCCCCAGATTCGCGCCAAGGACAACAGCCAGTGCATTTCGCATCGACATAATTCCGGCACCAACAAACGAAAGCGTAAACAGTAAAACAACAGAGCTGCTTTGCAATATACCGGTAACAGCTGCGGAACCCAACAAGGCTCGACTTTTATACGAAGTCTGATGCTGAAGAAATTTTTTAAATGGCCGGCCGGCCAACGCCTTCAACGACTCTTCCAACAGCAATAAAGAAAAAACAAATAAAGAAAGTCCGGCGAGAAAATACCAGCCATCAAATGAAATCATAGAGGAAGTCAAATTAAAACGACTACATCCGGAATCCAAATGACATTAATCATAAAAGATAATTAAGGAAGCAATTCCTTTAAACGAGCCACAGCTTCCGTTATCCCGGCAGGATTCTTTCCGCCAGCAGTGGCATAGAAAGGCTGACCTCCACCTCCACCTTGTACCGACTTCGCCAATTCGCGAATCATTGATGTTGCATTCAATTGCTTTTCTTTAACCAACGAATCTGAAATAATTAACGAAAGGAATGGTTTACCATCGAAAATAGCGGCAGCCAAAAAAACCAGATCATTAAATTGGTTCCGCAATTCAAACGAAATATCCTTGATAGCATCGGACGATGGGAGCTCGACCACTTCTGCAATGACACGAATACCATTATAATCAAACGCTTTCGTGATCAATTGAGCTTTTACAACCTTTGCCTTTTCAGCAACAAAAGAGGCCAACTGCGCCTGCAATGCAGCATTTTCTTCCAACAAAGCATTTACCTTTTCAACTATATCTTTAGGCTGCTTCAACACCTCTTTTACCGCGTTCAATTTATCCAATGCCGCGTTGTAATAATTTTCTGCTACATCTGCTGTAACTGCTTCTATTCGACGAACACCTGCAGCAACCGCACTTTCAGAAATAATCTTGAAGGAACCAATCTGCCCGGTAGCAGCAACGTGCGTACCTCCACATAATTCGCGGGAATAACCCGGATCGAAGGTGATGACTCGTACGAACTCTCCATACTTTTCACCAAAAAGCGCCGTTGCACCCATCTCCATCGCTTGCTGAACAGGAACATTTCGTTGTTCATCCAACGCAATATTCTCACGAACTTTTTCATTCACTATTTTTTCAATCGCCAACAATTCCTCATCGGTGACTTTAGCGAAATGAGAAAAATCAAAACGCGTAGCAGCATCGTTTACTAATGATCCTTTCTGATTGACATGAGCACCCAACACTTGCTTGAGCGCACTGTGCATCAGGTGTGTCGCAGAATGATTCCCTGAAATACTCCTGCGACGAGCACCATCTACAGTAGCTGTAAAACTGACAGACGTATCTGCAGGAAGTTTGTCGCATAGGTGAACAATCAAATTATTCTCTTTTTGTGTATCCTGAATTCTCACCTTCTGCCCTTCTGATGTAAGATATCCGATATCGCCAACTTGTCCGCCGCTTTCCGCATAAAATGGAGTACGATTCAACACAAGCTGATAACTGTCTTTGCCCTTCGTAGACACTTTTCTGTATTTGATAATTTCTGTTTCGCACGACAATTCATCATAGCCCACAAACTCAACGGCTTCATCGGCTGAACGTAAAATAACCCAATCGGAAGTATCCACCGTAGCGGCTGATCGTGATCGTTCCTTTTGAGCTTCAAGACAACGTGTAAATTCATCCATGTCGACCTCCATTCCCTTCTCACGCGCCATCAATTGTGTAAGATCGATCGGAAATCCAAACGTATCGTACAATTCAAATGCAAAGGTGCCGCTGACATTCTTTCCTGAATATTCCTCGAACTTTCGTATCCCTGTATCGAGTGTACGTAAAAATGCCGTTTCTTCTTCCTGAATGACACGCATGATAAAATCCTGCTGGGCCTTAAGCTCCGGAAAAATTCCACTAAACTGTTCCGATAAAATGGGAACCAGTTTATTTAAAAATGGCTCTTTGAAATTCA
>JBEGUX010000336.1:0-3670 GCA_041178685.1 Bacteroidota bacterium | reverse complement strand
TCTCCGTTACGATAGGAATTGCCTTCGCGAATTTCACCATATCAGCCAATCGGAAAATACTTTCCAGTTGGCGAAGCAGCTGGCTCTCGATACTGTGTCTACGTAGGCCTGTTAATGTCTCATCGGTCGTCGATTCTAATGCAGCAACCCGGAATCGGTTTTCAATATAAGTACGTACGGTATCGGACAATCGTATGTGGTACTCCTTGAAAGCGCCTTGTTGCCAAAGTTTTTCGCGCTCTAATTGTTCCAGTGCCTCCAGAGCGATTTCATGTGCAGGTCTTTCGGGAACTTTAAGTATCAGCGGCACTACCGGACGATTTCTTCTTTTTTGAATGTAGTAGTACAAGCCTCCGCCTACGATTGACAAAGCCAGTAAAAGATAAAGCCATGGTAATAATTCGCGCCAATCGAATGGTGGCTCCATAACCGGCTTAATTGCTTTGATAGCTTTAGTGGTATCTACAGGAATGGTTTTAACAGTGATTAGCTGTGCTTCTGTACTTAGGCTGTCTGTTTTACCATTAGAGGTGATGAGAAAAGTAAATGGCTCAACAACATAGAAACCAGAATCAAATGCGGTTATTGTCAATTGTTGTGATAGTGTGAGTTGTTTTCCGTCTTCACTGACAGCAGTGTCAATAGACGTACGAGAAACAACTTCCAGACCTTTTAATGTATCGGGAATAGACGGAAATAAAACGCGGTTACCTTTGGCAGTTCCTGCTATTAACTTTAAGTTAAATTGCTCTCCAATTCGAATTTGATTAGTATCGATAGTGGCAGCAACTTGATTTTGTCCGTATGAAACTAGGCAACTCAACAGCAAGAAAATTACTGTTAAGTATGATTGATTCGTCAATCGGTATGTGTTATTGTTGCCTTGCATTACACTATCTCCTTCCGCGATTCTTGAAAAGTTGCATCAATGGTTTTACATACGATTGGTTGGTGTGCAAAATGGCTGCGTCCACTCCTGAACGGGCAAAAAGCGCTTCTAACTTTTTGTTGAAATCATATCTATTTCGATCGAATTGATCACGTACTTCCTTCACTGCCGTATCAATAAGTTGCCATTGTCCGGTTTCAGGATCCATCATCCTGACCAAACCGATATTTGGAAGTGTGTTTTCTCCGGGATCTTGAACTCGTAGTGCAACTACATCATGTTTCTTATTGGCCAGTTTTAGCGCATCTTCGTAATCGGGTGATTGAAAATCGGAGATGAGAAAGCAGATGCTGCGCTTTTTGATCGCATTAGTTAGATACTTCAAAGCAGGAGCAAGGTCTGTCCCTCGTCCTTCGGGTGTAAATTCAATCAGCTCACGAATAATTCGTAGAATATGTGACTTTCCTTTTTTGGGTGGAATGAACTTCTCGATTCGATCGGTGAAAAAGATGATACCTATTTTATCATTATTCTGAATGGCTGAAAACGATAACACAGCGCACAATTCGGTGATTAGATCTTTCTTGAATTGTTGCTTGGTGCCAAATTCTCCGGAAGCGCTCATGTCCACCAACAAAATAACTGTCAATTCGCGCTCCTCTTCGAAGACTTTTACAAACGGATGACCAAACCGCGCGGTAACGTTCCAATCAATGGAACGAATGTCATCGCCGTGCATATATTCCCGCACTTCACTAAAAGCCATACCACGACCTTTAAACGCGCTGTGGTATTCGCCCGAAAAAATATGGGCAGAAAGGCCGCGCGTCTTGATCTCGATCTTGCGTACTTTTTTGAGGAGTTCAGTGGTTTCCATGTTGGAAATCGTGGTAAATACGATTACGGAACTTCTACAGTGTTCAGGATGTCGTTGATGATTTGCTCGACAGAAATATTTTCTGCTTCGGCTTCGTAAGTCAGACCGATACGGTGGCGTAGTACATCGTGGCAAACGGCTCGTACATCTTCAGGAATTACATAGCCGCGTCGCTTTATGAATGCATAAGCTTTGGCTGCAAGCGCAAGGTTTATACTTGCACGCGGGGATCCGCCATAACTGATGAGTTGTTGTAATCGACCGAGATTCACTTCGCGCGGGAAGCGTGTAGCAAATACAATATCCACAATGTATTTCTCGATCTTTTCATCCATGTAGACTTCACGTACGAGCTGTCGAGCTTTCAGGATTTCCTCCGGATGAATGACCGGATTAATTTTAACAGGTTCTGTCGCCATATTCTGGCGGATGATGCTTCTTTCTTCATCGCGGCTCGGATAGCCGATGACAACTTTCAGCATAAAGCGATCGACTTGTGCTTCAGGAAGCGGATAAGTTCCTTCTTGCTCTACAGGATTCTGTGTGGCCAAAACAAGAAAAGGCTCATCCAATTGAAAAGTTGTATCGCCAATGGTCACTTGTCTTTCCTGCATCGCCTCAAGTAATGCACTTTGAACTTTTGCCGGAGCTCGGTTGATCTCATCGGCAAGGATGAAGTTCGCGAAAATTGGTCCTTTGCGAACGTTAAAGGATTCGGATTTCTGGTTATAAATAACCGTACCTACAACGTCAGCTGGCAATAGGTCCGGCGTAAACTGGATGCGATTGAATTTAGCGTGAATAGCAGATGAAAGTGATTTGATGGCTAACGTTTTTGCCAGACCGGGAACACCTTCTAGTAAAATATGGCCATTGGCCAGCAAGCCGATTAATAATCGTTCGGTCATGTATTTCTGACCGACAATTACTTTGCCCAATTCCATGTGCAGCAAATCGACAAATGCCGATTCGCGTTGAATTCGTTCGTTGATTTCTTTGATGTCCATTTTTCTAAGTTCGTTAACTCAGTTTTCAAGGCAAAAATGCACTATTTACTGTGAAAGTTTTGTTAAACTAACCGTTAAAGAATGTTAATGAAATCGGAACTTGAACTTTTGATGGTTCTATTTTTTACTAAGTGTAAAAAGTACACGCGTTAGCGTGAAAATTACAAGTCCGGGAAATAGCACCAGCCACCAGGCTTGTAAATTTCGCTTGGCTTCGAATAATAAAGCGCCCCACGAAGGTGTGTCAAAAGGTAGTCCAATTCCAAGGAAAGTCAGTCCGGCTTCTGAAAGGATGGCAGTAGCAATGCCGGTTAAAAATAATACCCTAATCGTTGCTGATAAATTGGGCAAAGCATGATGCAAGATAATCTTGATATCGCTTGCGCCGGATTGCTGAGCATGTTGCATGAATGGCAGCGAGCGCATACGTAGCATTTCTGTTCGTATCACCCTGGCAGCTTCCGCCCAGCTAGTTAACCCGATGATCAGTAGTAGTCCGGTAATTGATGTTTCCCACAAAGCTGCCAAAGAAAGCAGGATGAGTAAGCGTGGTAGTGAAATAAATCCGGCGGTAATAGCTGTCAGCAATTTATCTGCAGGAAATGCAGCCAGTTTAACTTTCGAAGTTGAACTTCGGGAAAATATTGATAGCATTTTTCTTGCGAGTAACATCAAAAAGCTTATAATAAAAGCAAATAGTAGCCATTGTGATGTTGAAGAAAGTTGAAAAGCATTTGAAAGTTGTATGCTATAAAAAATCGATAGTGTAAAAATTATAATGCCTAAAAGCAAATTGGTTCGACGATAATGCAATTTTTCGTTGCCATAATAACCGGCAAACAGTCCGAACAATAAGGCAATAAGAGCAGCAAGTCCAACTGCACCGAAACCAATAAG
>JBEGUX010000335.1:0-3871 GCA_041178685.1 Bacteroidota bacterium | reverse complement strand
CAACTATTTACTGCGGATCAGATCAGACGCACATCAAAACAGTGCAAGTAAATGCAGCGCTGAATGTAAAACGTCCTTTTGTTTATAGTGCTGACGACTGGAAAAAAGAGGAGCTGCAAAGCCCATATCGTATCATGGATTTGCAAGAAATTAAGACTACCTGGCATCCTATCGGAAAATAATTTTTTTAAGCATGTTGTTTCCTCCTCATTCAACCCTAACGGCTGCCGATCGTGAAAGATCACTAGGACAACTGGCGCATGTATTCTGGTTGACGGGTTTGAGTGGTTCCGGGAAATCAACATTGGCAGTTCAATTAGAACAGGCTTTACAAGAGCAAGGCTATAAAACAATGTTGCTCGATGGCGACCATGTGCGAAACGGATTAAATAAAGACCTGGGATTTTCAGACGAAGACCGTTCAGAAAATATCCGAAGGATCGGGGAGTTGAATCGTCTTTTTCTCGAGGCCGGTATAATTACCATCAATGCGTTTATTTCACCATTTCATTCGGATCGAAATTCAGTCCGCGAATTGCTGCCTTCAGGGCGTTTTAGTGAGATATATATAGCAGCCGATCTTTCCACCTGTGAGACCAGGGACGTTAAAGGCTTGTATAGAAAAGCGCGTAACGGTGAGATTTCTTCATTTACAGGAATAACTTCACCGTATGAAATCCCTGTAAATCCCGAATTGGTCCTTCATACAGGCCAAGAAACGGTTGAATACTCGATGAGTCGTTTGCTCGACTATGCGTTGGGTAAAGTAGGTCGCAAGGACAGGTAAACCGCGTAAATTTCTTATCTTCGTAAAGTTACTATGCCGGTCACCGGTATTCGTAATTGTTAATTGAATTTACCGGATGTTTTCCTACAATCTCGACCATTTACGTGAGCTGGAATCAGAGAGCATTTTTGTGCTCCGTGAGGTTGCGGCTCAATTCGAGCGTCCGGTATTGTTGTTCAGTGGAGGTAAAGATTCAATTGTTACTTCATACCTTGCCCGTAAAGCGTTCTATCCGGCCTCCATTCCATTTGCCTTTTTGCATATTGATACCGGCCACAATTTCCCGGAGACTATACAGTTCCGTGATGAATGGGTGAAAGATTTGGGTGTCGAGTTGATAGTTCGCTTCGTGCAGGATTCAATAGATCAAGGTCGCGTAATGGAAGAGCGAGGACTTCATGCAAGTCGAAACGCTTTGCAGACTACTACACTGGTGGATGCGATTCAGGAAATGAAGCTCGATGCTGCCATTGGTGGAGCAAGAAGAGACGAGGAGAAGTCGCGCGCTAAAGAACGCTTTTTTTCTCACCGTGATGAATTTGGGCAGTGGGAGCCACGCAATCAGCGGCCGGAATTATGGAATCTATTCAACGGTCATCATCTCAAAGGTGAACATTTCAGAGTTTTCCCGTTAAGCAACTGGACCGAAATTGATATCTGGCAGTACATCAAGAGAGAGAATATCCGGGTTCCTGATATTTATTTTTCTCATGAACGTGATGTCTTCGAGCGTGAAGGAAATCTTTACGCCCACTCAGAATTTATTAAGTTGGGTAGCAACGAACATGTTTCGCGAAAAGTCATTCGCTTCCGTACGATTGGTGATATGACCTGTACGGGTGCTGTTGAATCTATTGCGATGAATGTGGACGATATCATTAAAGAAATTGCAACTTCCCGTTTCACTGAGCGCGGATCACGAATCGACGATCAGCGATCTGAAACATCTTTAGAAGACCGTAAACGAGCCGGATATTTTTAATAGCATGCATTCATCCGATATTGATATTCTCCGCTTCACCACGTGTGGTAGTGTCGACGATGGTAAAAGTACACTCATCGGAAGAATGCTGTTTGACACCAAAAGTATTCTTGAAGATCAATTACTTGCTGTCAAGAATGCCAGCGCACGTCGCGGAATAGCAGGAATTGATTTATCATTAATCACTGATGGATTAAAAGCAGAGCGGGAGCAAGGTATAACTATCGATGTAGCTTACCGCTATTTTACAACGAAAGAAAGAAAGTTTATTATTTCAGATACGCCAGGTCATGTGCAATATACACGCAACATGGTTACCGGAGCTTCCACTTCCAACCTGGCATTGATTCTTGTTGATGCGCGTAAGGGAATTGTAGAGCAAACATGCCGTCATGCGTTCATTGCTTCACTTCTTCGAATCCCTCATCTGGTATTGTGTATCAACAAGATGGATTTGGTGGATTATAGTGAAGATGTTTATCAATCTATAGTCGACGACTTCAAGAATTTCTCCTCGCGATTGGAAGTTCAGGATGTGCAATATATTCCGATCAGTGCATTGCACGGCGATAACGTTGTGCACCGGTCTGAAAAAATGCCTTGGTACCAGGGAACAACCTTGATGTTTCATTTGGAGCATGTGCATATTAGCAGCGATCACAATCAGATTGACTGTAGATTTCCTGTTCAGCATGTTATCCGTCCACGCTCTGAAAAGTTTCCTGATTATCGCGGTTATGCTGGCCGTATTTCCGGTGGGGTTTTTCGTGCCGGCGATCAGGTGATGGTTTTGCCTTCGGGTTTTTCCTCTCGAATAAAATCCATTGGATTAGCTGAGACCGAAATGCAGGAAGCATTTGCGCCCATGTCTGTTACGATGACACTGGAGGACAATCTGGATATCAGTCGTGGAGATATTATCGTACGGCAAAATAATGTTCCACAATCAGGTCAGGACATAGAGATGATGGTGTGTTGGTTTAATAAACGGCCACTTCAAACAGACTCACGTTTCGTGATCCAGCATACCACTCACGAAGTTCGTTGTCAAGTCAAAGAGGTGAGGTATAAAATGGATATCACTACGTTACGCAGATTACAAGATGAGAATTCGTTGGGCATGAATGATATTGGACGTATTCGCATCCGGACCACTCAGCCGCTATTCTACGATAGTTATCGAAGAAATCGTTTTACCGGAAGTGTGATATTTGTCGACGAACAAACGTTTGAAACGGTAGGCGCCGGTATGATCATTTAAATTTGTAATGAATCAGGACGCATCATCCGATAATCTAATTGATCTTGCAATTCATGCAGCGCTTGAAGCCGGTAAAGCCATCATGGCCTATTATCATGAATCGGTGCAGGTGGATTTGAAAGCAGATAATTCTCCGGTAACGGCTGCGGATCATGCTGCCCATAAAGTTATTGCTAATCTCCTTTCTAAGTCAGGAGTCCCCATCATCAGTGAAGAAGGAGAAAGTGTATCTTACGAAGAGCGAAAAGGCTGGCGAAAATTTTGGCTGGTAGATCCGCTGGATGGTACCAAAGAGTTCATACATCGGAATGGTGAGTTCACCGTCAATATCGCATTGATTGAAGACAATGTTCCGGTAATAGGCGTGGTGTATGCACCAGTAACCGGAGATTTATTTATTGGAAAAGTAGGAGCTGATGCCTGGTATATTGACCATGCAGATTCGCTTCAGATGGAAACAATAAATTATTCGAGGTATCCAATTCGTCCTTTAACTCCTTCGGCTTCTACTTACGCTTTGGCAGTAAGTCGTTCGCATCAAAACCAGGAAACATTGGATTATATAGAGAGCAAAAAAGCGAAATTGGGTAACCTAACTACATTAGCCGCCGGAAGTTCGATGAAATTTTGTCTGGTAGCTTTGGGGAAAGCTAATGAATATCCACGCTTTGGGCCAACAATGGAATGGGATACTGCAGCCGGTCATGCCATATTACTAGCTGTTGGTAAGGATATAGTTACATTTCCTGACAGTAGGCCATTAAAGTATAATAAGCCATCACTTGTAAATGGTCCGTTCCTTGCGCACTGATCTTGCAAAAATAATTAAAAGGTATCGGCA
>JBEGUX010000334.1:0-2588 GCA_041178685.1 Bacteroidota bacterium | reverse complement strand
GTTGGAAATTAAAAAACGATTAGTAGTGACAGGAATTGAATCGAGCTTGGTGGAGTCGATCATAAAGGTGTAACAATTGTAATCCCATTCTCCACAGCCCAGATTTCGGTTGGTGGTGGTAGATATCAATCCGTTCTTACAACGCATGCCATAGCGCATGATGATTTTCTCGTACGACTTGGTGGTATCATCCGGAAAATGAAAAACTCCCGCACGCATAGTAGTATCAAAGCGGAATGTTTGCACAACAGTTGTGTCGCCTGTTCCGGCATAAACACATTGACTGAATGAATAGTAAAGACTAATCAGTGCAATAAATAAGAAGCGAATAAGTAAGGAGTAGTTCATTGAGTGTATGAAATGAATAGTTGGCAGAGATGAACGGCGACAATTTACAATTTAGATGGGTATGGAGTAATTTTTTGCTGCAAATCAAATGATTACAAATCCATTAGAATGATATACTACTGTTTGTGAATGGGTTGGGCTCCATTTAAAATAATGTAAGATTTGCATTCATTAATGCCTAAAATAGAGGTTTTGACCACTAGAATAAAACAAATAAACGGCCTAAAAAAACACGTTAATTATTGAAAATCAGCCTTTTTTTATAATTTATCAAGAACAGGCCGTTGAATTATTTTCTGTAAGAAGCAACTTTGTTTCGATTGTAATCGTTAGACTTGTACCAAATCAAAAAAACCTCATTGCATGAAAAAGACTATTTTAATTGTTGCAGCTATGCTTGCAGCTGTTGTCGCTTCGGCGCAAATGACCTCTAAAAAAGGTAATGCTATTCTTCCTGAGTCAGGAGATTGGAGTATTGGTGTAGATGCTTCTTCTACATTGGAGTATTTCGGTAACTTGATGAACGGTTCTAATGATGCTCCTTCTTTCGATTTCACCAGCGGTCAGACGATCACAGGTAAAATGATGAAGGATGCAAACACCGCTTATCGTGTACGTGCTCGTGTGGGCTTCGGTAGCAATACCGAAAATGAATACGATACCGGTATCGATGATGGTTCTGGAAGCACCTTTATTGTTGAGCAGAAGACCTCTGACATCAACGTTGACCTTGGTGTTGGTATCCAGAAGTATCGCGGCAAAGGTCGTTTGCAAGGCATCTATGGTGCTGAAGCTTTAATCGGTTTCTCTAGCGGTTCTGAGTCTTGGGACAGCGAAACCCTTTCAGCTGAAGTAACCGGTGGCGGCTCTTTCGGAATTGGTGTTCGTGGATTCATCGGCGCAGAATATTTCTTCGCTCCAAAGATGTCTTTGGGTGGTGAGTTCGGCTGGGGACTTGGTATCTCTTCTACCAGCGAGACAACTACTGAAGTAACTGTTGGTGGTACTACTACCAAAACTACCGGTGGTGGTGGTTCTTCATTCGGAATTGACACCGACAACGTTGGTGGTTCAATCAACCTGAACCTCTACTTCTAATCGAAGTTTAGATCTTATAAAAAACCCTGCAGTATATACTGCAGGGTTTTTTTGTGCCTTTATTTTTGAGCGGTCACCTTTTTATTAATCGGTGGTATTGTTTTCAGATAATCATATATGGCCCCCGCTTCCAGAGAATCAAGTGCCACATAAGGCGCCATCGGATATCTTAACTGGGTTCCATCGGGTTTGCGACCGTACATCACAGCCCCGATAAATTGATCACGGCTCCATTTACCGATACCGTTCTCATTATCAGGCGTAATGTTGGATGTTAATATAGGCTTCCCGTCTAGATCTAACATAAGATTTCCTCCGCCATAGAACCCAGGCGATTGTTCAGGCGCCAATTGATTATTGGTTTTAAAATCTGCCGAATGACATTCATAACACGCTAAAACATTGTTGGATAAATAGCGCCCCAATTGCACATGATCTGCTGTATCCGGAACTGTGTATGCCCCTTCAGGATAAGGAAGCGGTTTAAAAGCAACAGTACACAATACCTTAGTCAATAAACTAGGCTCACATGGAATATCGGGCGTTTCATTTGCCGCTACCATCGGATCATCACTGCGTAAAAAGGCAATGATGGACTTCAGATCTTCGTCTGCAATAAGAGGAAGCTTAGGCATCCAAGGAGGTGCATAACCGCCATCTTTTTTCACGCCGGTGCGTAGTAAATAGGCGATTTCTGCTTCAGTCCAGTTACCAATTCCGTGTTCTTTACTCTGAGTTATATTCGCTGAAAATGCGCGACCGAATTCAGGTGGTCCATCGGCTACAAATTTACCGGTGAAGGCTTGAGTCTTCGGATCAAAATGACAATGCTGACAAAGCATCGATGACAGTTTTTTTCCACGGACAACACGTTCAGGTGTTATCTCAGCAGAGAAAACTACCGGTTTGGTTTCATACACCGGAATTCCACGAATACTGATATAACCAATTGCCCCACCGCCTAGTAGTAAAACAATGACAACGAGAATTACGATTACACGAAGTGGTTTTTTCATGATCTTTTTTGTTTGAAAACGATATTACTAATAAGTACTTACATAGAAGTTTTATCACGTAAAAATGCAGTTGATTCTACGAAAAGAAAAAGTTTAGTATATCTGATTCTCCATGATTCTAGTAAG
>JBEGUX010000333.1:0-3511 GCA_041178685.1 Bacteroidota bacterium | reverse complement strand
GAAACTGATCTATTCTTCCGTTAAGGATCTCATTCAGGCTTTCGTTGGTGAAAAACGGCGCTTCAACACTCCTGTTCTTGTACGGCTAGAGAAGGAGTCAGATATCAACAGAATTGGATTTGTAACAAAAGAAGATCTAACTGACCTGGGAATAGGTCCGGAAAAAGTAGCTGTGTACCTCCCGTTCTCATACGGGTTCAATGGAGAGTTGATTATTTTACCTAAAGAAAATGTTAGACCAATAAACGCTTCAGGAACAGATATGATGAAGTTCATCATTTCGGGCGGTGTCACTGAAATAAAAGACTAATTGGCACGATGCAAAAAAAGTTGACAGCAATTCTTCGCTACGCCTTTCTTCTGGTAATCGGCATGATGCTGCTATGGCTGGCGTTTCGTGGAATTGATGTCCGCTCAACCCTGAATGAATTTCGCAACATAGATTACGGGTGGTTAGGTGTTTCCATCTTAGTTTCAGTGATCGCTTTTTTCAGTCGTGCCCGTCGTTGGAACCTGTTAATTCATCCACTCGGCTATAGACCTCTACTAACTGACACCTCTAATGCCCTTATGGTTGGCTACCTGGCCAATCTGGCTGTACCACGATTGGGAGAAGTAACGCGCTGCGGCTCGCTCAATAGAACATCCAAAGTTCCATTTGAAATGTTGATCGGCACCGTCATCGTAGAACGTGTGTTGGATGTAATTTGTCTGGGTAGCTGTCTGATTCTCACTGCATGGATGGAGTATGATTTGCTCGGCGATTTTCTGTTCACCAATATTATTAATCCCCTTCAGCAAAAATTTTCCGGATGGCTATCGATTAAGGTAGTTGTTACCACTACTTTCATTTTAGCTACTATCATTTTTTTGATGCTAAAGAAAAGTAAGACGCGTACTAATGATGGTAAGCCTTCCAAAATAAAATCAATGATCAGCGGTATATTGCATGGACTTCGTTCAGCGCGAAAAGTTGATCGCAAAGCAGAGTTCTTTTTTCACACTGTGTTTATTTGGTTCCTCTACTTTTTAATGTCGTACACTTGTTTCAAGGCACTTCCGGCTACGGCTGAGCTAAATTGGGAAGCAGGATTATTTGTATTAGTAGTTGGAGGAATGGGGATGTCGGCTCCGGTACAAGGTGGAATAGGCGCATATCATCTGCTGGTGTCGCGGGGACTATTACTTTACGGAATGACGACTGTTCACGGCTTAGCTTTTGCAACACTAATGCACACATCACAAACGCTGCTCGTGATTTTTATGGGAAGTATTTCAATGATTCTGGTTTCACTAAAAGCTGCAAAATCTACCGGCCATGGCAACAATTGATCATCTCCGAAATAAAATTTACGATTTAAAAGAACTAAAACTGCAATTGGAGCGTTGGCGACTTAAGAGTAAAAAGATTGCATTCACCAATGGCTGTTTCGACATTTTACATCTTGGTCATGTCGACTATCTGGCTAAGGCATCGGACCTGGCAGATGTCTTAATTATTGGGTTGAATACCGATGCAAGCACACGTCGACTGAAAGGACCGCACCGTCCGATCAACGACGAGCAACAGCGCGCGATGCTGCTGGCCGCAATGACTTTTGTGGATGGAGTGGTGCTATTTGATGAGGAAACGCCTTACGAATTGATCAACTTTATTCGCCCGGATGTTTTGGTAAAAGGTGCCGATTACTCGCCGGAGAAGATTGTTGGATACGATATCGTAACGAAAAATGGCGGGATGGTGACAACCATTGAATTCCTGCCAGGATATTCCACATCGGCAATTGAAGCTAAAATCCGCGCCCAGCGGTAAGTTTGCATAAGAAATTATTCCAAGGGCAACATTTCCGCTTCTTTTTCGTTAAATTTATTGAACTAACCTATTTCAGCCATGTTATTGCGCCGCGCCCTCTCCGTACTATTGATTATCGCTGTAACCGCTTCACTCAGCAGTTGTGAAAAAGTGGAATATTTCAAATCGGAAAAGAATGTTCGTGAAGAACTAAAAGGCAGCTGGAACCTTGTTCCAATCCCACGCACCAATCCTGCACAGACATGGACGTTTAGTGATGATCTTATTTACCGCAAGGTGATGAATAGTAATGGTGTGATGGTTCCTGCTGACACAGGTCGTTATGTGATCAATACCTCACTAATGAAAGTGGTTTTTGTAACAGAGGGCTTTACCCCTGCTGCAGAGCTGGATGCCGACTGGCATATCGTCCAATTGGATAAGGACTTTTTGATTATCGCCACCGACTATTACGATACCAAAGGTATTTACGAGTTGGAGTTTACACGGGCGAATTGATTTCTCCGTTAGTATTCCGCTTTTTCATTATTATCATCAACTTCTTTTACGCTCACTGACAGAACATCCGGTTTAGTTGCTATTTTCGTGTAATTATTAATTACACAGGTGGCGAAGAGTAAAACAACCTTTTATTGTCAGAATTGCGGAGTTCAATCTCCCAAGTGGGTCGGTCGTTGTCCATCGTGCGGGCAATGGAATACATTTGTTGAAGAAGTTGTAGCACATACCACTGAATCAACACTTTGGAAAAAGAGTACCGCCAAAAGTGTGCGCTCGGCTAAACCGCATTTACTTGATAATATCGTTACCGGCACCGAGCAACGCTTAATGTTACCCGATCAGGAATTGAATCGCGTGCTAGGTGGCGGATTAGTACCAGGATCTCTGGTACTAATTGGTGGTGAACCGGGAATAGGCAAATCAACACTTGTACTTCAGGTAGCATTGGCACTGAAAGACGTAAAGGTGCTTTACGTAAGCGGCGAAGAGAGCGAGCAGCAAATCAAAATGCGCGCCGACCGGCTCAAGATGAAGAATATTAATTTCTTTGTACTTACAGAAACTTCGCTTGAGAATATCTTCAATCAGGTCGCAGAAATATCACCTGCTGTACTTATTGTAGACTCTATCCAAACCTTATTTACCGGCAACATAGAATCATCTCCCGGAAGTGTTTCACAAATCCGAGAATGTACGGCTGAACTATTACGCTTTGCCAAAGAGTCGAATACACCTGTATTTCTTATCGGCCATATCACCAAAGACGGTGTGATAGCAGGGCCGAAAATCCTGGAGCACATGGTCGACACTGTACTGCAATTTGAAGGTGATCGACATCATATCTACCGAATTTTGCGTGCTATGAAAAATCGATTCGGCTCCACGGCTGAATTGGGCATCTACGAAATGCAAGGAAGCGGACTAAGGGAAGTCAGCAATCCATCCGAAGTACTCATTGCGCAACGCGACGAAGCATTAAGCGGAACATCCATCGCTGCAACTATGGAAGGTGTTCGTCCGCTGATGATTGAGACACAAGCACTCGTCAGCTCTGCAGTTTACGGCACACCACAACGATCGTCTACCGGCTTTGACTTGCGCAGGCTTAGTATGCTGTTGGCAGTCCTGGAAAAACGTTGCGGTTTCCGTCTCGGCGCTAAAGATGTATTTCTAAATATTGCCGGCGGTATCCGCGTC
>JBEGUX010000332.1:0-4354 GCA_041178685.1 Bacteroidota bacterium | reverse complement strand
AAGCTCTGCGTTAATAAGCGACAACTATTTAGTTGATTCACTTACAATTGACCGCATTTATTTAACCTATAAAGACAGGTCGATTATACTACGAAAGGTGCCTTATGGTAGTGGCGCCGAGCAGTCCGTTTTATCTGGATTTATGGGAAAACTGACTTCAGCTATTCCGGAAAAATCATATCCGGTAACCTTTCCATCTTCCAAAAAAATAACCCTGGAACTTCAGACAAGCGACCCGGATTTAGTATTTAACGTCGAAACTTCCGGGAAAATCTTAACAGTAAAACCGGTTCGAACCTGGAGCTCTGTCATCGTTCTCGGTGGAACGTTTACAATTAAAATGAAAAGCTCCAATCCTTCGAAGTTGACCAACGAAGGATCGGAGTTTGATGTAAAAGTTTTTGTGCAGTAATCCGTCCCGATCAACGGGAAGCCGTAGACTTTACCAGATGACTACGCGCATGGAATCAGGCCGCCACATCTTGTCGCCTTCTTTGATGCCAAACGCTTCGTAGAACTCCGGAATATTGCTGAAAGGACCATTCACCCGTAAAAAGTTGGGAGCATGAACGTCGGTCATAATTTGATTGGCCAGCGAGGCATCGCGAGCATGACCTAGCCAGCCCATTGCATACCCGAGGAAATAACGCTGTACCGGCGTCAGTCCGTCGATCTTTTCGCCTTTCTTGTACTGTTCCGTCTTTTTAAACGCGTCAAGTCCGATAACAACACCACCAAGGTCGGCAATATTTTCACCGAGCGAAGCCTCTCCATTCACGTGCATGCTGTCCAGTACAACATAACTACTAAATTGGTCGATGAGCATTTTAGCTTTAACAGCGAAGCGTGCTGAATCTTCCGCTGTCCACCAATTGGCAAGATTACCGGCAGGATCAAATTGACGACCTTGATCGTCGAATCCGTGGGTGATCTCGTGTCCAATCGTTGATGCTGCTGCATATCCGTAGATGATGGCATCGTCGGCCAACGAATCCGGCAAATTAGGAATCAAGAAAATAGCCGCAGGCAGTACAATCTCGTTATTGGAAGGGTTGTAATACGCGTTATATGTTTGTGGCGTCATTTCCCATTCTGTCCGATCTACGGCCTTGAATAATTTTTCAGTGTAATAGTTGAATTGCCATTGACGGCATTTAATGATGTTTTCAAGGTAAGCTGTACGGCTTAATTCAAGCGAAGAATAGTCTTTCCATTTGTCAGGATAGCAAACTTTACTGGTCACCTTGCTCAATTTTTCCTGCGCTTTCACTTTTGTTTCAGTACTCATCCAGTCGAGTTTATCGATATGTTCTCCGTAGGTTCCCATCATAGCGGTTACCAAATCCTGGTATCGCTTTTTCATGTTCTTGGAAACAAACTTTTCGACATACAACTGACCAAGTGCATCACCCAGGAAGTTCTCCTCTTCGTTCAGCACCCGCTTCCAACGTGGACGCTGAACCTTTACGCCAGTCAGGGCAGTGCCATAAAATCGGAAATTCTCTTCATCAAATGCCTTGCTAAGTTGGCCTGCAAAACTGGAGGTAAGATTCCAGCGCAGATAGGCCTTCCAATCGTCGATAGCAACCGATTTCAGACTTTTATCTACGAAAGAGAAAAATTCCGGCTGTCCGATGATGAGGGTATCCACCTTGGAAAGGCCCATTTCATCCAGCATGGATTTAAAATTCAATACAGGAGCTATTGCTGTAAATTTGCTAACAGCAACTTTGTTATAGTTGGCATACGGATCACGTAAATCTTCCAGCTTTCGCGATACTTTCGCGAGCGAAGTCTCCAGTTTCATAACAGCAGCCGCATGAATATTGGCAGCCATTCCATCGTCGCCCATTAGCATGAACATACGTGACAAGTGTTGCTGATATTCGCCGCGTATATTCTTGGTACGCTCGTCGGTATTGAAATAATAATCCCTGTCAGGAAGTCCTAATCCACCCTGATAAAGATGCAAGGTTACTTTCTCGCTGTTCATTTCATCCTGATAAGGCGCCATTGAAAATAAAGGCGAACCACCAATGATTTGATGACGAGCAATTACTTTGAGCAAATCAGCTGTTGTTTTAATAGAATCAATTCGCGCCAACTCCGGCTTTAGTGGATCAAGTCCTAATGAATCAATCGTCAAAGAATCCATTCCTGAAATCCAGAATGCACCAATACGTTGACGGTTTGATCCTGCAGGAGCATTCTTATCGTCAGCTGCTTCTTTGTTAATGGTTAACAACTTACTGTAAATCTCTTCTTGCACCAGATTACCTATCCCCCAACGGCGTTCGGCATCAGGAATTGGATTATTTTTCATCCAATTGCCGGTGGCATATTTGAAGAAATCTTCGCCCGGAGCAACGGAAGTATCAATCCATTGGGCCAGAAAATCATCCTGGGTGTTCGATTCGCTGGAACTATTACCACAGGAAATAAAAAATTGTGCTGAAACTGCAAGTGCAGTGATGTTGATCAGTAGTTTTTTCATGATTATTTTATTCGCCCGTAAAGCTAATAAATTGGTCGTAATTAGATGGTGCTAATCTTGCAGAACTATCTTCAAGCGTTAACTTTGCACCATGCATTTTCGCTCCGTCCTACCAATTATCGCAATTGTCGTCCTTTCAAGTGTATTACCAATGAAAAGCTATTCCCAGCATGGACATAGCGACAAGCCGGCCGACACTACCGTTCACTACGCTTCCGAGAAGTATTTTAAAAACGTTCGGCAGTTGACCTACGGAGGTGATAACGCTGAAGCCTATTTCAGTTTTGATAACAATAAGCTGGTATGTCAAATCACCAATCCTGCATTGAATGCTTCTTGCGATCAGATTTTTTATTCTGAGATTACCAACTTTAAGCCTGAACTGGTAAGCACCGGCAAAGGAAGAACTACATGTGCCTATTTCCTTCCCGGCGATTCCCTTATCCTTTATGCTTCGACTCATGAGGGAAATGACGCCTGTCCACCAAAGCCGGCCGCTCGTGAAGACCGCAAATATGTTTGGGCCCTTTATGCCGACTTTGATATTTATATTGCCGACCTTAAAGGAAACGTTCGAAAAAAATTAACGGATACCCCCGGATATGATGCAGAAGCTACTGTAAGTCCGCAAGGCGATAAAATTGTTTTCACCTCCGTGCGTAGCGGCGATATTGATTTGTACGTGATGAATATTGACGGCAGTGGATTAGTTCAGGTAACGAATACGTTAGGATACGATGGTGGTGCCTTCTTCTCGCCTGACGGCAAAAGGCTTGTTTTCCGTGCTTCACGTCCAACCACAACAGAGGAAATTACCGACTACAAAGAGTTATTGTCGGAAGGTTTGGTAACGCCATCCAACATGGAATTGTACACGTGCAATATTGATGGAAGCGATATGCGACAAGTAACTAAGTTGGGAGGAGCGAATTGGGCGCCTTTCTTTACGCCGGATCAACAAAAAATTATTTTCTCTTCCAACCATAAAACCAAAGGCTACAAGTTCAACTTATGGATGATCAATGCCGACGGCACAGGACTAGAGCAAGTTTCATTTGATCATGTATTCGATGCTTTTCCGGTATTTTCGCTTGATGGGAAGTACCTTGTGTTTTCCAGTAACAGAAATAACGGAGGATCGCGCGATACCAACTTATTTATTGCTGAGTGGAACGATACACCTGCTATCCCGCAAAAAGCAGTTGATCGATGATCTTGCAACGCGCTAGCAGGCAATTTAAAATCTTCTACAACAGTCAGAAGTTTTCCGGTGTTTTATTGATCGCATGCACATTTCTTTCGCTCTGCCTCGCCAATTCAGCATTGTCGGAAAACTACTTATCGTTTTGGAATAAGGATCTATTTCAAGTACCTGATTCCTTGCATTTACCTGCATCGCCGGTTACTATCATCAACGACGTTTTGATGGCAGTTTTTTTCCTGTTGGTTGGCTTGGAAATCAAACGAGAATCAAAATCCGGCGAATTGTCATCGTTTCAAAGAGCTTCTTTGCCGGTGGCAGCTGCACTTGGTGGAATGTTGTTTCCCGCCTTGATCTATTTACTTTTAAATTTTGGTTCTGATACAAGCAGCGGATGGGGAATTCCAATGGCCACCGACATTGCTTTCGCTCTTGGTGTACTTTCCCTGCTTGGTAATCGTGTTCCGGATGCACTGAAAGTAATGTTGACGGCGCTCGCCGTAGCGGATGATTTGGGAGCTGTATTAGTGATCGCACTTTTTTACTCCAGCGGTATTCAATTATATTACCTGATTGCTTCCGGCATAGTCATTTTGGGACTTTATTTGTTAAATCGTTTTAAGGTAAATCAACTTTGGCCTTATTTAATTTTGGGTTGC
>JBEGUX010000331.1:0-6076 GCA_041178685.1 Bacteroidota bacterium | reverse complement strand
TTGGACTATGGAGAATAATGAATCATCGGTTATACCTCCGTTAGTTTGAAGCTTGATAGTGTTCCAAAGTGCATGAGCGTACAGGTGATATTTTCCGTTGGTTGAATTATAGTCGGTAAAGAAGTTGAAGCGGTTATAGTAGGTGTCACTTCTTGGAGTAAAATCCTGAACATTAAATCGTTTAAAATCAATGCTTGCATTCCAGCGAGTTAAAATGTTTTGTGAATGAAACGCTTCAATTCGTTGCTCCCTGAATGCGCCCATGTGGTAATTCAATTCAGTGAAGCGTTTATTGGTTCGCCAGTACTTTACATCCTTTGAACGAAGTAGGTAAGGGTCAAAAAGTGACAGTCCCAATGATTGAAATATTGATCGTTCGGGATGGTATTGAAGAGGTCGATATGGGCTACCTAAATTTCCGAGGTTCTGATTATTGTTTGCTATTACTGGGTCTGGGCGATGAATGTAATTTAATGTAGTATCAATAAAGGAGTATTCAGGTGAAGAATTATTCCACTGATTTTCGGAGTATATCTTTATTCGCGTCGGCAGTATAGGAGCAATAGAATCCCGTGCTTCTGAAGGAGCTCCACCAAGAGCTATGGTGGATTTTATGATAAAGATCACCTGGATGACCAGGATAAATTTGAAAGATTTCATCGTCTTTTGGAGCCTTTCGGCGATCAAATTTAGCAGATTGTATCGTTTTTATTGCAATTCACTTCGAATTACTTTCCACCAAAAACTGTAAGATGTAAGCAGGTAAAGTGGTACTAACGATGAAGATGATTGTATCTTACGAATGTAACCTCGCTCCAATGGCTAAAAGAACCCTCATAGTGAGTCTTCTGATCCTCTTCCGGATAAGTACTTCATTTGGGGCTACATTTTACTCCATAGCTAATGGAACATGGAGTAATTCGAACATATGGTCTTATACCTCCGGTGGAGCTCCTTGTGGTGCTACACCAATTGGTTCAGATTATGTGGTGATCAGCCATACTGTCACCTTGGACAAGAGCCTCAAAAATGGCGGTGCCGGCTTTTTGGGAGGAATATCTTCGACCGTCTACGTTACCACTTTAGGCCATCTCAATGGAGGAACTAAATACAGTATAGATGTTCTTTCACAGGGTAGTTTGACTGTTTGCGGGAGACTTACGACTTTCAATATTGAGTTTTTTAATGGAAGTGTTTTTAACTTCTGCGCAGGGTCCATAGTGCAAATCAATGGATCATTTTTCAATCGAAATAATAGCCCAAACATCCAAATTAATGGCACCGTAACTGTAGTTGGTACATTCCTAAACGGCACCGGTGCTTATATTGGCGGATCAGGTTCAATAATCGTGGTAAATGGTCCGGCAACTAATGAAGGCACTATATTCGAATGCATCGGATACTATCCTTGCAGCAGTTATTCTTGTCTGATCAATTCCAGTTGCGGAAATCCTGTAGTGTTGCCGGTTAACTGGCTAGGATTTTCCGCTACGGAAACCAAAGATGGAGTGGTGCTGGAGTGGGCTACGGCTGCAGAAGTAAATTCAAGTCATTTTGAAATTGAATACTCTACTGATGCTCAAAATTTCGAGCGAATTGCAACATTAACAGCTGCGGGAAACTCCTCCAATACTCATTATTACTCGTTTACGGATCAACGTCTGCTGAAGGTAAACGCCTACTATCGAATTCGACAAGTTGATTTTGATGGCAAATTCACTTTCTCTACACTCGAATACGTGCAGCTACATGCTAAAGGTCGTCCGGTAATTGCTCCCAATCCTGTTGTTGGAAAGCAATTTATTATTAATACCAATGATAATGGACCTGGCAATTGGTCGGTTCGAATGTATTCATCAATGGGACAATTAATTTTTGACAACGCAGGTCAAAATGAAGTTAAATCATCCTCGATAACTACAATTGACCTGCCGGATTATATCGTCCCTGGAAGTTATTTTATAGCCTTGGAAATCAATAATGATTTATTTTACGAACAATTGGTAGTGGCTCCATAATTTATTTTCGGTGTTTTTTATTGGGTAAAAGATTGCTGTCGAGTTCGTATCTTGACGAACAAATTACAGCTTTTCAATGGAGTCCTTCCTATCGCAACTAGCTGCCGAATTGTATAAAAAATTCGGTGGTGATTTTAATGGTGTAACTGTCGTATTTCCTACGCGCCGTGCCGGACTTTTCTTTCGGGCAGAATTATCCAAATTAATCGACAAACCAGTTTGGGCGCCTCGAGTCTTGGCTATTCAGGATTTGATGTTAGAGATTGCCGCTAAATCACTCCCGGATCAAGTAACCTTATTGTTTGAATTATATGACGTTTACCGGCAATATTTTCCCGATGAAAACTTCGATGAGTATTATCCATGGGGAGAGGTAATGTTAAAAGACTTCGACGAGCTGGATAAGAGCTTGTCGGATCCACAAAAGGTTTTCTCCATTGTAGCTGATATCAAAGAGATTGATGCTTCTTTTGCTTTAAGTGAGGAAGAGCTGGAGCGGTTGCGTTCATTCTGGAAGCATTTTTTTAATAATGATTCCACAAGGCTTAAAGAAGAATTCTCACAAACCTGGCGGCACTTGAACGCTATTTATTCAACTTTTCATCAACGCTTGGATAAAAAAGGTTGGTCTACAGAAGGACGAGCTTTTCGTGTAGTGGCAGAAGGAATTGGGAAATCAAAAATGATCGATGATCGGGTAGGTCGTCATGTAGTTTTTGCCGGACTGTATGCGCTTTCCCGAAGCGAAGAGCAGGTTATTCAGTACTTGTTGGACAATAATAAGGCTAGTGTTTACTGGGATGCAGACTTTCATTATATCGATGATAATTTTCAGGAGGCCGGTCACTTTTTGCGTACCAGTTCATTGTTTGATAAGAAAACATCCAATTGGATCGGTAACGATTTGAGTCAGTCGCCTAAAGAAATTGAAGTCATTGGAATTCCTATGGAAGTTGGTCAGGCTAAGATGGCAGGACATATTGTACAAGAACTTTCTTCAGCTATCAATTTTGCGCCTGAAAAAACAGCAGTAATTCTTCCTGCTGAACATTTATTGTTTCCGGTTCTATACGCTTTGCCGGAATCCATTGAAAAGATTAATGTAACGATGGGCTATCCGCTCCATCAAACACCAATATTTTACCTTTTCGAATCCCTTATTTCCTTGCAGCGAAATGCGCGTCAGGCGAAGTTGAAAAGTGATACCTCTTTCTACTTTAAAGATGTGCTGGCAATTCTTGAACATCCTTACATACGAATGATCAATCGAACTGCAGTTGATCTTGTACGACAGTTGTTGCGTGATGAAAAGATTATTCGAATAACAGATTCTCGGATTATTAATTTTGGCAAACACGAATTATTCGGAGTGTTGTTCAGGCCGGTGCGAGAATCGGAAGAAGTTTTTGAATGGTGTCGCGAAATAATGCGACTGCTCCTCATGGGAATGGAAGAGCAGCAATTTCAATCGCACCGGCTGGAAGCAGAATTTGTTTATCGATTTTTTGCTCAATTAAATAGATTAGAGGAGATATACCAATCAGTTACTGCTGAATCAACTTTAGAAACATGGTGGCGACTATTCAGTGAAATCATCCATTCTACTAAAATTCCTTTTTCAGGCGAACCGCTTGAAGGATTGCAAGTCATGGGATTTCTGGAAAGTCGTGTAATTGATTTTGAAAATGTCATTTTGCTTTCGGTGAATGAAAATCATCTTCCTTCTGCCGGTCAACATCCAACGTTCATACCTTATGGCATCCGTAAAGCTTTTGGCATGCCGACACACGAAGATCAGCACGCTGTGACGGCATACCACTTTTATAGGTTGTTGCAGCGGGCACGCAAAGTTTACCTGATTCATAATACTGAAGCGCAATCCATCACCACCGGTGAGCCGTCTCGTTATATAGTACAGCTGGAGCAAGAAATAGCCGCACGTTTTCCCGATACAATAAAGTTTTCGCGAAAGGTAATTTCTACTCCTGTTGCAGGTGCAATTGCTACACCAATTGTCGTTGCCAAATCGCCGGATGTATGGAATAGGCTCGAACGTTATTTTATTGATACGGAGGATAACAATACCTACAAGCCTAGTTTATCGCCCTCAGCTATCTCTCAATTTATTTCCTGTCCGCTAAAATTTTATTTCTCCTACGTTGCAGGACTAAAAGAGAAGGAGGAACGCGAAGACGTGATTGAAGCAGCCGTTCTCGGTAATGTGCTGCATGGGGCCATGGAAGTGTTGTATGCAGATAAACAACTCATTCAAAAAGAAGATTTTGCTGTACTCCAATCCAAGGTAACTGATGCTGTAGATAAGGCTATTGCTGACTGCTATGCGAACCCGCATGATCTTGAAGGAAAGAATTTAATGGTTCGAAATGTAATTCATGAGTTGGTTCGTCAGATTTTGCGTCTGGATGAAGCCGATGCTCCGTTGGAAATCGTTCAGCTGGAGAATTGGGATACGATTAATTTTGCACTGGATGATGAACGTACTATTATCGTCGGCGGTAAAATTGACAGAGTAGATCGTGTTCCGGAAGGGCTTAGAGTGATCGATTATAAGACAGGTAAAGTCTATTTCAAGACAGTTAAATCACCGGAGGATATTTTTATAGATACGTCACATAAAGAGCAATTTCAGGCTACGCTTTATGCTTTTCTAACCAATAAAAAATTTAAAGGTGCGCCGGTAAAAGTTGGATTGATTACACTTCGGGAAATGAGTCAAGGAGTTAAATACCTCGATAAAGGTCAAGCAGCTACCACCGAATCTTTAAAATATTTTGAAGAAGGATTGCGTAATCTACTTAATAATTTATTTGATCGAGCTATTCCTTTTGTTCAAACAGACGACCTTAATCAGTGCAAGTATTGCTCCTTCAAAGATGTTTGCGCCCGCTAAAGAAAAATCCACCCGGTTGGAGTGGATTTTCTGGTTAAGCAAATTTTTCTCAGGTATTTATTGAATAACTAATCGTGAAGTAAGTGCCGTGTCATTTCCGAAGACACGTAATAGATAAATTCCGCTTTTAAAGTTTTTGAGATCCAACTCAAATTCATTTTTACCTGCCACAGCCGTAAATGGATAGGACAGAATGATTCGCCCCTCTAGGTCAACTAGTTCATAGGAGTAGGTGCCTTCAACAGGAGCATCAAATTGAACGAGAGTAAACTGTTCAGCAGGATTTGGGTAAGTCGAGAGCGAGAGATTATTATCATCCGGACGGGCACTTCTAGCCAGTACCACATAAACAGTTATTGGTAGTGAAGTTGAAAAGCAGTTTCCGCCATTGTATGCACGAACAGAGTAGGTACCTGCAGCGGATACGGTAATCGATTGAGTTGTTGCTCCATTGGACCAAAGGTAACCGCCGGCAGAGCTACACGTGAGGGTAACAGTTTGGCCAGTGACGAGGATATTCGAACCGCTGGTTGTAATTGTTGGTACAGGTGGGGGAGTGCAGCCGTTCGCACTTACACTGATGGCATCTGAGATTGCAGTGCATCCACTCGAATTGGATACTGTTACTCTATAACTTCCTTGCGTAGTAACGGTAGTACTTCGGCTGGATGAACCATTACTCCAGGAGTAGGATGTTGCGGAAGAAGAGGTAAGTGTTACTGAGGTTCTAGTTGATGTTAGGGTAGTAGATCCGGAGGTAGAAATAGTTGGCTTTGATGGAGCACTTTTCAATGTTGTAACCACATTGGAAGACTGACTGTAGCAATTAGGCCCACCAAAAGCACGAACCCAATAAGTGCCCGCACTTGCCACAACAATAGAGCGAGTGGTGGCTCCATTTGACCACTGGTAACTCAGTGCCTGACTGGAAGTCAGCGTAACTGTACTGCCGGGACAAAAAGAAAGTGAACCGCTGACAGTAATTGTTGGAGTAGGCGGAGTAGATGTAACACTAACTGAAACGTTGGAGGATGTCGCGGAACAAGTTCCGGAGGTTATGGTGACATTATAATTGCCGGAAGCAGTTACCACGATAGATTGTGTAGTTGCTCCTGTCGACCAACGATAGCTATTTGCAGCTGATGAT
>JBEGUX010000330.1:0-3739 GCA_041178685.1 Bacteroidota bacterium | reverse complement strand
AACTATCTGATTTCGTAATAAAAATATCCTGATTGCCACTGCAGTTAAAATTTACAGTGTTTGGACCGGGATCCAAATCAATTTGAGCTCGGAATGTTCCGGCGGTAATAATGTTGTTGCCAACATCAATACCAAGGCATCCTGCAACATCATCGTTTAAACTTCCTATGGATTTTCCCCATTGTAAAGTTTGTGCCTTAGATATTTGCACGAGGAGTATTACCAGCAGTACACGAAAGAGGTGATTCATGAATTTTAAATCTTTACTTGGAGACTTATTTTAGGAAGATTGTAGTTGGATTTTAATAGAGTGTTTTATCCGGCTTGGCGATCCAGTCCTGAAAGACTTGCTGTGCATCTAAATCAGGTTGATGGATCATTGGTATTTTTCGTGCTGTTGGATCGATGGTAATCTCATCGTAGATAAATGCATCGTCAAATCCTGCTGCTGCAGCCTCAAATCGCGTATTGGCATAATAAACCACATCCGGACGTGCCCAATAAATCGCACCCAAGCACATTGGGCAGGGTTCGCAGTTGGTATAGAGCTCACACCCTGTAAGCTGAAAAGTATTCAAATTGCGGCAGGCATCACGAATAGCAACAACTTCAGCATGGGCTGTGGGGTCGTTGGTGGAAGTTACACTGTTGGATCCTTTTCCTACTATTTCTCCGTTTTTAACGATAACACACCCGAAAGGTCCGCCTTTATTGGATTCCAGACCTGCTTTTGCCAGCGAAATCGCTGTTTTCATCGGAGATTTTGTGTTTTCCATGGTCAACTTTCAATCTATAAAAATACAAAATTTCGGTCAAATTTTAGTGTTGATTTCGCCTTTAGACTTTAGTTACCTTAGCATTGAAAATGGAGTTGTCAATACGAATTGCCGAGCTCATTCAAGTAAATAAGCAGGCTGCATTGTGTATAATTGTTCAATCCCGCGGCTCAACGCCTCGCTCCATAGGATCTAAAATGCTCGTCATGGAGGATGGTTCTATTTGTGGATCAGTTGGAGGAGGAGCTTTGGAAAAGAGCGTAATCGTTCAAGCATTAGCTGTTATTCAAACCCGCGTTCCTCAAACCTTTCGTCATGATTTACTGCATCAGCACAGCATGTGTTGTGGTGGAAGTGTCGATATATACATCGAACCGATTATGTCAAAACAGAAACTCTATATTTTTGGTGCAGGTCATACAGGACATGCACTTGCCCGTCATGCTGTCATGCTTGATTTTGAAGTGGTCTTAGTCGATGATCGGAAAGAATTCATTTCGGCCATCGAAATAACTGGCGTGAATAAATTGAATCTGCAATATGCACAAGCTTTACAGGTATTGCCTTTCGATGAGCACACTTATGTTTGCATAATGACGTATGATCACGCTTACGATCGTGATATTTTGGCCTATTGTATCAAAAAGCCTTATGCATATCTTGGAATGATTGGTAGTGAGCGCAAAGTGGAGTTGACTAAAAAGATGTTTGCCGAAGCACAAATAGCTACGGCATCCACACTTGATTCCGTTGACATGCCAATGGGTGATCCAATTGGTGCTGAAACGCCCGACGAGATTGCAATCAGTATTCTTGCACGAATGATTCAGGTACGTCGTAATGTGAAAGCGTACTAATTATTTTCCGCCACGTCGTCCGAGCAATATCCGGTAAAAAGAACGGCTGCGGATTTCGTCTAAAGTAAGTCCGGTGACAGCTGTTTCCTTTTCGTCAATCGCACCGGAATTCAATGCACGCAGAAAATAATTCAACAAACCTTGTCCGGTCGCGGCATCGTCAAATATGTCGCCCGATAATGTAGCTTGTGCGGCTTTATCTACGAAATGACGAAGTCGTAACGCTGCATCTTCGTAACTCTCCAGGAAGAAAGTATACACAGCTGCGTAACGCATTGGAAGTTGCGCCGGATTAAGATCCCAGCCTTGGTAGAAACCGTTTTTCAGCGAATGGGTAGTATGACCATAGCAAAGCTTCCATCCTCGATGAACTATAGCCTCGTTTTCTGCTTGTTGTTCTGCCGTAAGCTGGTCACCTTTATGCGGACCGATTGGCATTACATTGGTAGCGCCATCGGATAAGTAGATTCCGGTACCTGCTAGAGCTACTTTAGTCATGTGGTGTGCAAAATCGCAAACTGGATGATCCATAGTTTGATAGCGAGCAGTGATATTGCAAGAAGCGGTGTAATCGTAGGTGCCAAAATGTGCAGCAATACATCGTCCTTCTCCAGCCATGATTAAAGCACGCAACGGATTTTTTCCGTCTTTATCCATTACAGCCTGTGTGGCTTCCACCATCATTTCCATCTTCAGCGTACTATCAGAAAGTCCAAATGCTTTTTCAATCAATTTGAAAAATTTAACAAGGGCTTGTACTTGCTCCGGTATTGTCACCTTGGGTAGCATGACGACAAAATTCGCCGGCAACTTGCCACCGGTTGCGGTGAGTAATGTTGTAAGGAAGATGTCAAGAGTTCTTACACCGCGTGATTTTAAATCTTCTGTGAATGGCTTGATGCGGATGCCAATGAAGGGAGGAAGAGAGTTGGCTGCCATTCCTTTGGCGACTTCGTGTGCCGCTTGAATGGCTGTCTGGTCTTCTTCTTCATCGGATCTATTTCCAAAGCCGTCTTCAAAATCTATTCGGAAATCTTCTACAGCTTCACGCTCCAGCTTAGCAATTACTTTGCGATAAACTGTATAGGATAACCATGCAGGATGTTGTTTGCGTTCGTTATCCGACATTTTGTCTAGTTGTGCTATCAGCGAATTTATTTCTGCAGGTTGCGTAGGTAGAGATTCATAACCGCTAAGTTCGAGTACGCGGGCGAATACAGTGAAATCCGGCGCATAAGTTTTTAAGGAGCGCACTGCGATTTCGCCCATTTTCCGCGCAGCATCTGCTTTGAAAAGATTAGCGCCCCCATAAACCGTATGGACAGGTTGACGATCAGGACGATCTCCGGGATAAATTTTTTGAAAAGCAAGGTTGGCGGAACGAAGTTCGTCTAAAATCGTTTCTTTTTCTATCGTGGTGATTGTAGTTTGCATAATTAGTCAGGAAATTCTTTGTTAGTTTTTTCAGCTGCCGCGATAAGTAGAGTATCCGAATGGATTTAGTAGTAATGGTACATGATAGTGTTGATTGGAAGTGATTTCAAAAACAATTTCAACAAAAGGATAAAAGCCTTTGGTTTGTTGATGGGTGAAATAACTTCCTGTATCAAAATGAAGTTTGTAGAATCCGGGCTGTAGTGTAATGGATGTATCCAGTAATCCCGGAATTCTTCCGTCCTCATTGGTTAAACCTTCGGCAATACTATCCCAGCCGGCAATTGTATTCTTGTAAAGTTGAACGCTGACGCCGCTGGCCGGTTTGCCCTTGGAAGTATCCAGAATATGAGTAGTTATTTGGCTCATGCAATAAGTTTTTTAAGTCGTAGGAGTGTTATTTTATTCTGCTCTGCAGCGGCAATTTTTAATTCTTCTTCCCGTGTATTTAATAACCGCTTTTCGAGTAAATCTAACATTTCTTTGGCTGATTTACCCGTAGCGCAAACGATAAAAATAAAGCCAAATTTATTTTCGTAGGCATTGTTTCCTTCCGCAAGCTTGTTTAGTACATTAAGTGAAGCTTCTTGTACAGATGACTGTTCTGCCCCGGCAAGATGCTGTGTTGATGCGAATTTCTTTTTCAAATTTTCAAGATCACCGATTTTGGGG
>JBEGUX010000329.1:0-10910 GCA_041178685.1 Bacteroidota bacterium | reverse complement strand
TTGACTGCATACGTCGGTTTAATAGTCAGCACCGTTGTTATCACCGAGTCGCAACCGTTGCTGGCTGTTACTGTTGTAACATACGTGCCAGCCGTACTCACAACTTGTCCATCGGGAAGCGGGTAGCTTTGTCCCTGACAACGGGAGATGGGATTGTTGACTGCATACGTCGGTTTAATAGTCAGCACCGTTGTAATCACCGAGTCACAACCGTTGCTGGCTGTTACTGTTGTAACATACGTACCAGCCGTACTCACAACTTGTCCATCGGGAAGCGTGTAACTCTGTCCCTGACAAATAGCCACCGGATTAGAAGCGGAATATGTAGCTGCAAGTGTAAGCGTAACACTATCAGTACAAACCTCCACACCATCATCAACAGTAACGTAGTAGGTTGTTGATTGACCAGGCGTCACCAGTATCGAAACAGTTGTTTCACCTGTTGACCATGCAACAGAAACTGGATTAACCGTATTGATACTAAGCGTAACCGATGTACCGGGACAAATGGTAGAATCCTGCTGCAGGATCAGCGACTGACAAATGGCGAACGCTGGAGTTGTTTGAAACAATACAACTACCACTATTACCAATAGCGAATTAAATAATAATCTAAAAGACATTTAGTACGTACAATTAAAGTTTAAAAAGACCTTACGTGGATCAATAACTAATCTTTAAGATAGCTCCGAATTGGGCTTTTTTACTAATTTTTCACCACTGAAAAGTCTAACTACTCCAACCTTCAGGAAGGATTCGCCAAAATTACAAAAGAAGCAAGCTCATTTTGCCGCTAATGGATGAGATTTTTGCACTACATCAAAATTTATTCCGGGCAGGACTGTTTGATTTTTTCGTACAAAACAGAGGACAATTTCAGGTGTGATTCCTTAGTCCAGCCCGCAATATGCGGCGAAAAAACCACCTTGTCACTTTTAATCAAAAAAGCCCAATCCTCACTTTCGGAGAAGGCCGAATTACGAATGTCAAATTTCTCAAAAGAAAGGTCCTCGAATTCCAGCACATCCAAACAAGCGCCATACACTTTCCCTGCTTTCATTGCCGAAACCAAATCGGCAATTCGAAGGCATTTTCCCCGAGACGTATTAATTAACCAAATCGACTTCTCGAAACTTTGCAGAAATTCAAGATCAACGAAATACTCCGTTTCTTTAGTCAATGGAATATGCAGACTTACAACGTCAGCTTTCGAATACAACTCTTTTAGTTCCACTTTTTTTGCAAATGTATTCGGCAGTTTTTCCAGGTACGGATCGTACGCCAACACCTCGCAATTAAATCCTGTTAAACGCTTTGCAAAGGAAGCACCCATATTCCCATAGCCGATAATGCCCACCGTTTTCCCCGACAATTCCACACCTCGATTCGACTCTCGATTCCACGATCCATCTCGCACCTCACGATCTGCACGTGACAAATTATTGAAAAGTAGTAACAACATTCCCAATGCATGTTCGGCTACAGCATCACGATTTCCTTCCGGTGAGTTCAAACAATGAATTCCTTTAGTAGTCGCATAAGCGACATCGATGTTTTCCATTCCAGCACCGGAACGTGCAATAAATCGCAAGTCAACAGCTTTATCCAAAAACTCTTTGTCGAGCAAAAATCGGCTGCGGATAACTACACCGTGAACTCCTATTAATTGATCCATGACCTGGTGCTTTGACAATGAAGTAACATCAATGCATTCATGACCGTCTGCCGTCAGCGCATCCCACAAGTAAGGATGAATAGTATCAACAAAAAGAACTCGCATGGCTTAGTTTCAATTTAGCCGTTCCTGAATAAGATTTGTTAGCTCCACATAATCTTCCCAGCGCAAGGTTTCCGCACGACGCTCTAAAAATGGAAGTCCTTCCATCTTATCTTTAGGAAGCAATACCGACAATGCATTTCGTAATGTTTTCCTGCGCTGATTAAACGCTGCTTTTACCGTTCTGAAAAAAGCTGCCTGATCACAACCTAATGAAAAATTCTCTTTACGCACAAAGCGTAGCACCGCTGACTTCACTTTGGGCGGCGGAGTAAATGCATTCTCCGGGAGTGTGAACAAGAGTTCCGTTTGGTAATACGCTTGCATAAACACGCTCAGAATTCCATAATCACGATTGCCTGGTCCGCTTGCAATGCGCTCCGCAACTTCTTTTTGAAACATGCCTACCACTTCCGGGATTCGGTCCCGGCACTCCAATACGCGGAATAATATTTGCGAAGAAATGTTGTAAGGGAAATTGCCAATAATCGCAAATTGGCCGGCAAACAACTTATTTAAATCGACCTTTAAAAAATCTGCTTCTACAATCTGGTTTTGTTGAAGCGGATATTTTTTACGAAGATGTTCAATCGATTCGGTATCTACATCAAGTAAAATCGTATGAAACTCCGAGCGCTTAAACAACAAGTCACTCAGCACGCCGGTGCCAGGTCCAATTTCAAGAACATCGCGGTAACCAGCATGTCCTGAGAGCGCATCCACAATAGTTTGCGCCGCATCCAAATCGTTCAGAAAATGCTGTCCTAGATGTTTTTTCGCGCGAACGGGATGCTGCATGATCAAAGAAAACTATACGTATTCTAAAAGTGTACGGAAAGCCACGTACTTGCCACTATAAAGTTCATCCACCTCAGCACGAAGTGCAGGAGCGAATTTCTGCTCATATTCACGAAACTTCTCCATGCTCTCACAGGTGTATTGAAATGCGTATGTGATTCCACCCATCTCCTCCTCTACTAAAACTTTTAACAGACGATTCTCAGAGAATATTCCCGTCCGTAGCACATTTGGAATGTGAACTTTCTTCATCCAATCCAACCATTCATCGTGAACCGACTCATCGATATTCACCGTCACATTATAAAGAATCATATATCTGATTTTTAATTCAAGATATCACCGCGAAGTGCACGGAAACGTTTGCGAGCTTCGACTGTATAAAGACTACCCGGAAACTGTGTGAGCAATTGCTGATACAACTCCATGGCTTTCTCTTTATTCTGCAATTTCGTCTCCTGTAATTCGGCGCGACGAAATAATGCATCGTCCGCCAAAACGCTCTCCTCTCCCATCGCTACAATCTGTGCATACAGTGTATCTTCCTGCGACCAGTTTCGCAACACATCCATGATCTCTGCTTTTTTAAACCAGGCTTCATCTACCAACGAGTGATCAGGATATAACGACACGAGAGAGTCTAATACTGCAATCGCATCGTTGTTCTTATTTCTGTATTTCAATAAGTCTGCCTTTGCATACAAGCTCAACGCATCGAACGTACTGTCGTAACCGATATTATCAGAGATCAACAAGGAAAGGTATAAGGCATCGTTAGCGATCAATTGACTGGTTGCCGACTTTAGAACGTCCAACTGAGCTTGAGCCCAAAGAAAATCACCACGGAAGTAATCCAAACGTGCACTGCGATACTTCGCCTCTTGACCGAGCGGATCGTTTTTAAAATCCTTATCCACCTGAGCATACAACAAATCAGAATCCCACACATTTCCCGTAAACAAAAGAATATCACCTAATTCCAACTTGCAATCCGCTTGCAACTGACGGCTAATGTTCGGAATAAGCAAGGCTTCATCCAAATTGCTGATAGCAGTGTCCGGCTGATCCAGGTAGAAAGCACGCAGGTGCGCCAATCCTCGCATCAACGAAACTGTCCGTGCATTTTTACCTAACTCATTCAGCGTAGCAACATATTCGTTTTCCAACAATAATAAATCAGCTGTGGTGTATGTGTTGGACGTAGTAAGTTTTTTGTTGGAAACATCCAACAATTCCATTCGGGCCTGAATGTAATTCGGTCCGTCTATACCTTTTTCAATTACATACTGATAATCACGGATAGCTACATCGTATTGCTGATTGGCAGTAGCCATCGATGCAATGCTCATCAATCGCGCGCCATCCTCCTTTAATCGCTTATCCAATGCTTTGGCCTGAGCGGTCGCTGATTCGAAATCTTTTTGCTGAATGAACAACCAGATCAGCATTTCAGAAAAAACTGTCTGGGAAGGATCACGCTGAATGCGGCGCAGCAACGACTGCCGGAGCAATTCACTACGACCGCTCTCAGGGTCGTAACCTACACGTGCCTGAAGTATATTCAATACGTTTTGCTGGTTCGCCGGATTTTCCGCTACTGCATTGAGGTATTCGTCAATCATCTTCTGCGAATCGCCTTTTTGAAAATAGACTTCCGCCAATTCAAAGTTGAAGCTGTAAACACCTTTCAACATTTTCCTGCCCTCGTCATACACTTCGATGGCGTGGGTCCAATCTTGTCGCATCACGTAAGCATTAGCAAGAATCAAGACTTGTCCTTGATCGGGCTTCAAGGCTTTCAGTGCTTTCTGATACGTTTCTTCCGCCTTATTGATATCACCAGAAAGCTGATACACATATCCCATGTCGGCTACGTAGGATAAGTGTGTCGGCATTCGCTTACTCATTTTACGTGCGAGTTTTTCTGCATCGTCGTAGCGCTTTAACGCAAGCAAACTTTTAAAATAATTAGTGTAGACGCTGAATGGATCACGATCCATCACCTTATCGTAAACCTCGATTGCTTTATCATACTCGCCACTGTTGAAGTATTGGTCGCCCAATAAACGAGGGTCGCCATTTTGTGCCAGTACATGAACCGATTGCAACAAGGCAAGACAAAGCAAGCACCAGGATAAACGGCGAAACAAGGACGATGAATAAAGTTTTTTCTTCAACGGAAAGGTATCAATCAATGCGGTCGAAACCGGTATAAGCACGTATTGCATCCGGAATAATAACGCCTTCCGGGGTCTGATTATTTTCCAGCAAAGCTGCCACAATGCGTGGTAATGCCAAAGCACTACCATTCAACGTATGAGCCAATACCGGCTTATCGGTACCGGCACGATACCGTAGCTTCATTCGATTAGCCTGGAAGGTTTCGAAATTGGAAACCGAACTTACTTCCAGCCATTTTTGCTGTGCCGCAGAGTATACTTCGAAATCGTACGTAAGCGCTGATGAGAAACTCATATCACCACCGCACAAGCGAAGAATACGGAACGGGAGTTGCAAGGCACGCAGCAAGTTGGCTACGTGCTCAACCATCTCGTCCAACGTGTCGTAAGACTTATCCGGATGCTGTACTTGCACGATTTCAACTTTGTCGAACTGGTGCAAGCGGTTCAAGCCGCGAACATCTTTCCCGTAGCTTCCTGCCTCCCGGCGAAAACATGGTGTATACGCACAAAGTTTAATCGGCATCTCTTCTGCTTTGACGATCACATCACGGAAGATATTGGTGACCGGCACTTCTGCTGTTGGAATCAGATAGAACTCATCCAGCTGCACATGATACATCTGCGCATCTTTGTCGGGCAGCTGGCCCGTACCGTACCCGGAATCTTTGTTGACAAGAATTGGCGGCTGTACCTCACGGTAGCCCGCTTCGCCGGCTTTGTCGAGGAAATAATTGATGAGTGCACGTTGAAGTTTGGCACCTTTTCCTTTGTAGACCGGGAAACCCGCACCGGTAAGTTTAACACCTAATTCGAAATCGATAATATCGTATTGTGTAGCAATTTCCCAGTGCGGCTTTGCAGTGGCCGAGAGCGAAGGCATTGTACCTTCCTGATGTACCACTTCATTATCTTCCGGCGTCTTTCCTTTAGGGACACGCTCCGAAGGCATATTAGGCAACTTCACCAACTCCAGATTGAGCTCCTCCTCCAGTGAAGTCAATCGCTCAGAAAGTTCAGATACCGTTTGTTTTAGTGCCGTACTTTTATTCTTCAACTCATCGCCTTCAGCTTTCTTACCCGACTTGTACAATTCACCCACTTGTTTGGCAATTGTATTTTGCTGGTTGAGGAGCTGGTCAAGCTCCATCTGTACTTTTCGACGATCTTCATCGATAGCAAGCACACGGTCAACAACCGGCTTTGCATCAATATTTTTAACAGCAAGTCGCTGAAGTACATATTCCGTGCGTTCCCGCAAGGTGGCAAGTTGAAGCATATCGTATCAATATATGGGTCAAAAATAATCAATTTGAAGGCAGAAAAACGGCCAACTGTCAACCTTTCTTCCACCCCTGACGGTAACCTTTCTCAAGGGCTTTCAGCCGTTTGTCGCCGTTCGTATAGCGTAATGCACCCGATTTCCAATCAGCGGCTGCTCCGCTGGCTTTATCACGAACCGCCAACTCCGTACCCAGACGAGTCAACGTTTTATTCATCGCAGAAGATACCGAGCCGCCATTTCTTGTAAGTACTTTCTTAAACATAGAAAGCGATCTATCGTACTCCTTCCGGTCGATGTAAGTGCTGGATAAATACACCATAAACTCATCGTTACATTGTGCATAAGCGAAATCATCCACTTCAGCATGACGCAAAGAGTATCGAACCACCTGCTGCTCCACAAAGAAATTGCCTGCCTTGCCGTAAGCTAGAAACGCATCCGCATGACGACCATTCGACTGTAACTGTATCACATCAACAATCATCTTCTGGTACGTGACCGCAGGACGAAGTGAGTCGAGGGAGCTACGAAGATTTCCTTCGTTCAAGCGACAATCTTTATTGTCGTCGGACACTTTCAGCGCCTGGCGGATGAGGTTTTCTGCTTTAATATATTCATGACGATCGTACGCCTCGCCGGCTTTCGTAGCAATATCATCCAATTGTTTTTGAGCATTGGCGCACTCCTGTGAAAAGATCATATCCCTAACTTCGTTCAAGGCAGTTACGGCATCGCGATCATCCTGCAAGAGGTAATTGTCGGACAACGTATACAGTTCTTGCACCTGATTTCTTGCCTGCGACAATCTATTATCACGAGCCGATTGTCGGGCCGTTTCTACTTTTGCCATGAATAAAGGCTTACCCGCTGTACGTATAAGTTGCGGATAGGAGGCACTTCTGGTTACTCCTTCGCGGACTTCCAGCTCACGAGCTTGCATCAGTTTAGCAACGGCTGCCGAATTGTTACCCTGGGAAATGTTCTGTTGTGCGTCTGCTAATAAAATATCGTAGCGCTTTTGCTTTACCGCTCTTCGCATTTCATTCGCTTCGGTAACAGAGGTCAGATAGCGATAATTGATTTGCTGATACTGCACAGCTTGCTCAATACGACGTTCGGCAAGATCAAGGTTATTGGCAGTGTATGCAGCACGCGCCTGATCTAAAAATTGCTTGTATTTTGCCTGGTGAGCCTGCAGCAAATCATTTTCCAAACGTTCGTTACAAGGAATGTTTCGGGTAGTACGGCAAAGATTAGCCGCACGTTTAAATAAATTAAGCGCTTCGTCAATGTCGCCTCTTTTCAACTTCTCCTCACCCATTTCTGTATAGGTATCGCTCAGGCGAATCATGTGATTGCGCGCCATTCGCTCAATGTCTGGATCGGGCACCATATCTTCAAGAATAGTTCTGGTGCGACACTCTGATTCTACATAACGGCCTTCTTCAAAATCCATCAACGCCAACTGGTAAAGTGCCGGAGCAAAGAGTGGATTTTCATATACCGAACGCATGAACGAATCATAGGCTTGCTGGTAGCGACCGCGTGCTTTGAAATCAAGACCGGAATTGTAGAAAAATAAAAATAAGTTGGCTTTAGTTTGATTCATGGCCACACGCTTGGCAGCTGCCTCTTCTTCCAAACGGTTGAGCTTGTTACGCATGCCGATAGGATCATAGGTCATCAGCTCCAGCTCCGATTCAAAATTGCGTGCCTTGGTATCGGAAATCACTTTTTCTACTTGCAGCAGTTCGACGTTCTGCATATCAAGCAATAGTACATCCTGCGGATTAATACGCATCAATCTATCATAAGCCTGATTAAGCAACACTTCTGATCCATAATAATCTTTGATCAACTTTATGCGTTCATCGAGCCGGCGAATTGTAGCTTCGTTGTAAACCATCCACGTACTATTTACGCCCAGCGATGCAGTGGTCGAACTGGTAGAATCGGTCAAGCGATTTTCAGCACGCTCTGCGCGACCGTTTGTTATTTTTTTAGAAACGTTATCGTAGGAAAGCGGAGAAGAAGTTGGTGAAGCACGGAAGACATACGAAAACTCTACATAAGAAGGAGTAAGAAAACGGGTCACATCAAAACCACGCACCATGACGGATTGCGACACTTTTATATCGGCATGATCGACTTGCAGCACTACCATTTTCGCGCTTTCACGCAGTACACGTAGTGTTTGATTCCATTCTATTTCATATTGAAACGTTGATGCTGCACGGCCATCTGCATCCGCCAGCATACGCACTACACGCGACATATCCGTTTGACCCGATTTATCGCCACCGAGCCTGACGGTAAAAGTACGGCGATCGGAACGCTGGAAAAGCGATTGCATTTGCGAGAAAGCTGCATTTTTAAGCAGAAAAAGCAGGGAAAGAGCCAATAAAATCCGTTTCATAGGAGTATTTTATGGAAGCAATTTACAAATATCAGACCGAAAAAATGTGGAGGGTAAGCGCCAGTTAATGAACAATGATAATTCACCATTAGAATGAATAACTTTAAATAAAATCAATTGTTCATCAAGCATGAAAAACGCCCTGCAATTTCTGGCAAAACTCAAGAAGAACAATAACCGCGAGTGGTTTGAAAAGCACCGCGACGATTTTGAAATCGCTAAATTGGAAGTAGCGGATACGGTTAACCGCTTCATCGAGCTCTTTTCGAAAAAAGATGCTTCCATAATCGGACTTACCGCTAAGGATTGCGTGTTTCGAATTTATCGTGACGTACGTTTCAGTAAAAACAAAAGTCCATACAAAACTAATCTCGGCGCATATATAAGTCCCGGAGGAAAGAAATCCATTAACGCAGGTTACTATATCCACTTTGAACCAGGCGGTTCATTCATTGCGGGAGGTATGTGGATGCCGGCAGCGGAAGAGCTCAGAAAGATCCGTCAAGAGATCGATTATAACGGAAATGATCTAAAAAAAATACTGGCCAACAAACGCTTCAAGGCTACTTTCGGCGGCTTGGATCCGGAACATAAACTAAAGACTGCTCCCAAAAATTACGCGAAGGATCATCCTGAAATTGAACTCTTGAAACACAATAGTTTCATCTGCTGGCATTCGTTTGCCGATGATGCGGTTATAGCCAAGGACTTTCCTAAAAAACTTACAAAAAGTGCTGAACTGTTGATGCCGTTCAATGCATTTCTGAATACGGCGATTTCGTAGACTGACACTAGCGCTCAATACTTTTCTCAGAACATTAATTTATCGCATCGCATATAGCGACCGTCCTTGCTGATTCGTAACAGCAAGAGACCTCGATAACCTACGAGTTCGGGCACATCAATTTTTTGATGATCAGCAACGGCAAGAAACTGTTGCACGCAGAATTGGCGGCGGCCATCGATTGTAAATCCTTCCAGAAAATAATCTCCTGTTTCCGGCGACGACAATTGCAGCGCATTGGGAAGAGGAGCAACGCTGAAAGGTAGTACAGGCTGAGGCGACTCAGCGGCCGTTGATACGTTCGGACCGGATAGCGCGTCAATCTGAAACCACGAAAGCACATGTCCGTTAGTAGACCCCGTATTTCCGGCAATGGTAAAGGAAACCATGGCGAGTGCCGCGCCGGGTGCAAAGTGAGTTACCGGCACTGTAAATGGCAGGTAATTATTTTCCGTGGAGGTGATGCTGGCCGATCCTCCGCCCACTACGGCAAAAGAAGAATTATAGATAAATACATTCACGTTGAAGCGATCGCCGGCGTACAGAAAAGATTTGAATTGGAAGTTGAGCTCGGTAAATGATGCATCGACCGGGAATCCGTAATTACCGTTCATCGATTGTACGAGAGGAGCTGTTGCTACACTGTTGAGTCCGCTGACGACGGTTCCACGCAGTGCAAAATTACCCTGAAACGGATCGGAGACGCGTGTAACAGTGGTGGCCGAAGCGGAGTTGTTGACGGTCCAGTCTTGCGGCAGGTCTCCGTTCCAGCTTTCAAAACCGGCGTTCGGAATGGGATTTTGTGCAATGGCGGCTAAAGGAAGCCAGACGATGAGGAGGAGTAGCAATCGGTTCATGACGATAAGAAGTATATCCCTGAAGATAGCTCATCGAGCAGGCCGCAACCGATCAATTTTGATGGAAATCTGACAAGAACAAAAAGGGGCTAAAACAAAAACGCCGGCTGGTGGGCCGGCGTTCTGCAGTATAGGAATTGTGTGATCAAGCTTGAGCTTCCGCGCTTAAAGGCATAACGGAAACATAGCTCTTCTGATTCGCTTTCTTTTTGAAAACAACGGTTCCGGGAACCAATGCGAACAAGGTGTGGTCTTTACCGATACCTACGTTTTCGCCTGGATTGTGACGGGTACCGCGCTGACGCACGATGATATTACCGGCGATTACGCTTTGTCCGCCGTAAACTTTAATGCCAAGACGTTTACTGTGTGATTCACGACCGTTCTTGGAACTACCGACGCCTTTTTTATGTGCCATTGTATGAAGGAGTTTAGGGTATTAACGATTTAATTAAGCCTTGATGGAATCGATTTGAACGATGGTCAAATCCTGACGGTGACCGTTCTGCTTCTGGTATCCCTTACGGCGTTTTTTCTTGAAGATGATAACTTTATCACCACGAACGTGGGAGAGAATCTTACCGGTTACGGCAGCACCGCTCAAGGTAGGAGCACCCACTTTTACTTTTCCATTGTCGTCTACCAACAGCACATCTTTAAACTCAACGGCTTTGCCGGTTTCACCTTCCAAACGGTGAACCGTCACGCGCATATCCTTTTGGACTTTGAACTGCTGTCCGGCGATAGTTACGATCGCGTACATCTTATTGATTATTAATTAGTTATATTCTACTTGACTATATGAGGGATGCA
>JBEGUX010000328.1:0-4230 GCA_041178685.1 Bacteroidota bacterium | reverse complement strand
GATTATAAACTTCCTGTCTCTCCCTTCTCCTACTTTGATCTCGACAAAAAGCAATATGTAGAAATACCATCGCCGGAGCTTTCGCTGCATGTTGAAAAAGGAAATGAGACAGTTACTACCACTGTATCAGGGGTAAAAAAATCAGATTTACAATTATTAGGAAAAGATATCCGCTTTATCAAAACCAGCGAGCCTCAATTTGAAAAACAGTCGCTTCCGCTGCTGGGATCTGGTTTGTTTTTTACATTATTGATTGTACCTGCTCTACTTTTTGGGATCTTACTTTACCTGTTTTTAAGACACCGTTCGCAATTGAAAAACGTGGGCTTTGTAAAGCAGCAACGCGCAAGTAAGACCGCCCTCAAACGACTCAGTGCAGCCAAATCGTTTATGGACGCACGTCAACGCGACAAATTTCTGGATGAGCTTTTCAGAGCCTTATGGGGGTTCGTAAGCGACAAGCTGGGGATTCCGGTATCTGATCTTTCGAAAGAAACAGCCGGAAATTCGTTGCGCAGCAAAGGTGTACCTGAAGAGCTTGTTCAATCATTCATAAGTGCTACGGACAATTGCGAGTTTGCCCGTTTTGCCGGTAATACAACGAATGACGAAGAAGCGCTGTATCATCAAGGCTTAACTGTTATTACCCAACTGGAAGAGCAACTGAAGTCATGAAAAACAAGATTATCCACCTTCGCGTTATGACTGTTAATTTAACGATCTGCGCAATACTCTTGACTTTCCTTGCAAAAGCAACGGATGCCGGAAAATTAGTTGCAGACGGTAATAGCGCCTACCAAAAAAAGGATTACGAAAGTGCCATTAAAAATTATTCTGCAGCACTTTCCTCCAGTGGCAGATCTGTTGAATTAGAATATAATCTTGCCAATGCCTATTATAAACAAGGAAGTATTGCGAATGCCATTCTTCATTATGAAAGAGCACTGCGATTGGATCCGAGTGATGAGGATATCGCCTTTAACCTTCGAATCGCCTCTTTAAAAACTGTCGACAAGATCGATGTAATGCCGGAGATCTTCTACAAACGCTGGATTAACGCAATCGTTACCTTGTTCAGTGAGCACACGTGGAGTACCTTATTGCTCATTTCTGTTTGGGGCTTTTTTGCAGCTCTTCTCTCCTATTTTATTGCGGCATCTACAGCAATCAAAAAATTATCATTTTCCGCTGCTATTGTGTTACTGATTCTTGCAGGCTGCTTTTATTCAATTGCATCCGCTGCTAAATCAATTGAATACGATAGCCAAGCTGCAATAGTCATGTCAACCAGTGCTTATGTAAAAAGTTCGCCTGATGAAAAAGGAAATGACTTATTAATTCTGCACGAGGGAACGAAAGTAGGTTTATTAGATGAACTCGGAGAGTGGAAAAAAATTCGAATTGCTAACGGAACCGTTGGCTGGATCAATGTGAATGCCATCGAAAGCATTTAATCACTGAATTGCTCCGCGCATTCCCAACTCAACAGCTTCCAGGTTTTCCAATTTATCACCTGAAATCGTAAAGCGAAGCATAGTACGTACTTTATGAAAACCATGCTTTCCGGCAGCACCCGGATTCATATACATCACATTACGTTTTTGATCGTGCTGGACTTTGAGAATATGAGAGTGACCGCAGACTAGTAATTGAGGGCGGTATTCTTCCAATAATTTTCTGACTTGAGGCGTATAAGATCCAAATGGACCTGCGATATGAATCATCAATACGCTCAACTTATCAATTGTAAAGTAACTGAACTCCGGAAATTGCGAACGTAATATATGACCATCAATGTTTCCGTAAACTCCGCGAAAAACATTAGAGGAAGAAAACTTTTCCGTAACGTCATTTCCGAAATCACCGGCATGCCACACTTCATCTGATCCGGCAGCCAACTCCAGCATTCGGTCGTCAACGTGACCATGAGTATCGGATAGCAGACAAATCTTCGTCATTGTTATCGCAATCGATCAGCCGAACGAATCAACTCTTCGTCTTTGCGGATACCTCTGGCAGCTAAGAAGGTAAACACCAATTGCAATAATGGAAAATAGGCACCATACTGATAACTTATACGTTGTTCCAAATTGGTACCCATTGTGTCGGCAAGAAAGAATAAAAAACCAACCATTATGCATAGGAGCAATAAGACCACATTACAAATGCGAAGTTGAAGATTGCGTTGTCGAAACAGAAAGATGGCCAATAAACTCATTACGCCGATAGCACCGTTGATAATTGTAAGTAATGTATTATTCGTGATTAAATATGCCTTTACTTTTTCAACTGCAGGTGTTGCACTTTCAGCGGTAGCCGGAGAAATATCAGGAAATTCATATACCGGTAACCACAACAGTAGCAGTGAGAGAACAACAACAAAAAGCAAAAAGAGTGTTTGAATACGCTGAATCATAGTAGTTGAAGGACTGGATATGGTGATTAATTCGAAGAAATTGAGATTCGCCAAAGATAAATCAGCCATCAAAAAAACACTAAATTTTATGAAAAACAGCTAATTATCTTCATTAAAGTTGAAAAAAATTAGAAAAATGATTTGCAAACGGGAGTAATATAGTTTAATATTGTAACATCTTAGTCGAAGCATTTAGGGTTAATCTTCCCTTTTGGATTAAAAGCTTCGTTCCCTACCACTTATTGTTGAACCCACTTGCCTCACCCAAGATTGTCAACGGTGAATTCCACAACTAAAACCAATACCTCCATTAATTTATGATTTGCTGATCACTGCTTGTTGCAGTCTTTCAGCCTTCATCCCTATTTTATGTACGATATTACCGCATTGAATGAAAAGTTAGTCAACGAGCTAAAAGAAATTGCTCGATTGATGAAAATCCCCAATTACGAAGATCTCCGTAAACAAGATTTAATTTACAAAATACTGGATCAGCAAGCTGCCAATCCAGCTATCTCACCTGCTATAAAGGAAAAAATGCCAGCAAAAAGCGCTAAACCTGCCAAAGAACCTAAAGAATCAAAGAAACCTGAACCAGCTGCAAAAGCAGAAGCTTCATCCAATGATGCTGCTGATAACGGTAGACCTAAACGCAAACGGGTTTTGCCGGATAAACCGGCTGAAACTCCTGTAGAAAACAAGCAGGAAAAAGTCACGCTTGAACCTAGCGTCAAAGTACCACCGGTTCGTCCTGAACGCCGTCCGGTACATAATCATCCTCCTGCCGAGCGACCACAACAGCAGCAGCAACCACAACCACAACATCAGCAGGCACAGCAGCCTCCAACACAGCAGCAGCCATTATTTGAACAGGAGAATCGCCCCGCGCAGCCTTTCAGTCCGCCAGGACAACAGTTCCAACATCCGTCAAGATTTGATAACGACAGAAACAACAATTTCCGTCAACGCCGTGATTTCCGTGAACCGGAGCAAGCGCCCGATCCGGACAGTCTGGTAACCTGCGAAGGTGTTCTTGAAATAATGCCCGACGGTTTTGGCTTTTTGCGCTCCAGTGATTTTCATTACCTGACATCGCCGGATGATGTATACGTCACACAGCAACAAATTAAAATGTTTGGCTTAAAGACCGGCGACACCGTAAAAGGTGTTGTTCGTCCGCCACGTGAGGGAGAGAAATATTTCCCACTCGTACGTGCAGAATTGGTCAACGGACTTGAGCTAAGTGTTGTGCGAGATCGTATTCATTTTGATTTTCTTACCCCACTCTTCCCGAACGAAAAACTCAATCTTGCTGAAGGAAAACACGCGACCTACTCAACGCGCATCATGGATATGTTTTCGCCGATCGGTAAAGGTCAGCGTGGACTCATCGTTGCGCAGCCGAAAACCGGTAAGACGATGTTGCTGAAAGAAGTTGCCAATGCAATTGCAGAGAATCACCCGGAAGTATATATGATCATCTTATTGATCGACGAACGTCCGGAAGAGGTGACCGATATGGCTCGCAGCGTTAAAGCAGAAGTTGTTGCTTCTACTTTCGATGAACCGGCTGATCGTCACGTTAAAATTGCCAATATCGTACTGGAGAAAGCAAAACGACTGGTAGAATGTGGTCACGATGTTGTAATCCTTCTCGACTCTATCACTCGACTTGCACGTGCCTACAATACGGTTGCTCCTGCCTCAGGAAAAGTATTGTCGGGCGGTGTTGAAGCCAATGCACTGCATAAGCCTAAGCGCTTCTTCGGTTCAGCGCGTAATATTGAAAACGGCGGAAGTCTGACGATTATTGC
>JBEGUX010000327.1:0-6526 GCA_041178685.1 Bacteroidota bacterium | reverse complement strand
TTCACGTAATTCGCGACTTGGGCTAACGTATGAGTGGATTGATTTGGTAAAGATGATAGAAGAGATTTACGCTGACCTCAAGTATGCCGCATACAAAAACCTGGACTTTAGAATAAAGGTTGCAGATGAGGTTAAGATGTTCTATTCGGATAGCAGTCGCTTGAATACTATTTTAAAAAACGTGATTGGTAATTCAATAAAGTACCACCGTAAAGATACCGATAGTCAATGGGTGGAGATTAGTGCTGCAAATGAAGACGGTAAGTTAATCATTAAAGTCGCGGACAACGGCGAAGGCATCAGCGAAGAACATTTACCACGAATTTTTGAAATGTTTTACAGAGCATCAAAATCTAGTTCGGGAAGCGGACTAGGGCTTTATATATGTAAAGAGATCGCTCAAAAAATAAATAGTACTATTCAAGTTACTTCAGAAGTCCAGGTTGGCACAATGGTTACTATTATTATACCAATGGTGAATCCGTGAAAATATTACACTCAAACACATTGGTTGTTGCTACTTCACATTGAATGTTTACCTTAGCAGCTGTTCAATAATAAATAACAATCTCTACCATGAAACGCTTGCGCCTCCTTCCGATTATCCTTGCCACTGTTGTATTTTTCTCAGCCTGCAGTAAAGACGATGACAATAACAACACTACTGTTCCTCCAACGAAGTTCGAATTACTAACTTCACATGGATGGCGCTTGACAGCCTTTTACGAAGATGGTGTGGACATGACAAATCAATATTTTTCCGCTTGTGAATTAGACAATATCTTTAATTATAACACCGACTATTCCTATAGCATTGACGAGGGTCCGACCAAATGTAGTCCTGGAGATCCGCAGATTATTGAAACGGGTGTTTGGGCATTTGCTAATAATCAGACGATGTTGGTGTATGAGCCTGGAACTCCTGGTGAAGCCGAGACTACCATTATTCAACTTGATGCCACAAACTTTAAATACGAAGACACCGATTTCGACTCGACTACAATGACCTCGACGACCTATCGCGTACATTTTGTAAAAAGTTAATTAAACATTCTTGTCAAAAAGAGCATAACCGCTTTTGTCAATGCGATAAGAATTTTATTTTTATTAAACACAGGGCTTTCCTCGATACTATCTTTTTTAAATGAATGACGTGATAATCCCGTTGATTTCACTTATCTCCCTGGAGGTAATTCTTGGTATTGACAATGTAATTTTCATTTCGATACTTGCAGATAAGCTTCCTGAAAGTCAACGTCAAAAACTGAGAGTATGGGGAATAATTTTAGCCATGGTAATGCGATTATTATTATTGGCAGCTATATCCTGGATTCTTCAGTTGGATCGTACATTGTTCAGCTTGAAAGGAATCGATTTTTCCGGCAAGGGAATTATATTGATACTAGGCGGCCTATTTTTGATCTATAAAAGCACTAAAGAGATTTATCATAAGACCGAAATAAGTAAAGAGAGTTCACCACACATTCCTGTCCGTTCAACGTTCAGAGGACTGCTTATGGAGGTCATTATTTTGGATCTGGTCTTTTCAATAGACTCTATCATTACGGCGGTTGGAATGGTACAACAATTATGGGTAATGTACACCGCTGTGGTAGTAACCGTAATAATTATACTATTAGCATCTAAGCCGATCAGCGATTTTATTCGCAAGCATCCATCGTTTAAAATTTTGGCTTTGTGTTTTTTAATGATGATAGGCGTTTCTTTATTAGCAGAAGGGCTCCACTTTGAAATTCCTAAAGGATATATTTATTTCTCGATGGCTTTTGCGTTTATGGTTGATGTTATTCAGATGAAAACCGTAAAAAAGCATGCTTAGAATATGTATTGTAATCCTTTTTATGACAGCAGGATTTTTCCGGTCACATGGTTTTGATACCGGAACGTGGAACATTCTTAATGTAAAATACACCATCGATAAGCGATGGGGATTATTTGGAGAGGCTCAATTGCGTTCACTTTCTTTCTACAATCAATTTCATTATTATGAGTACAAGGGTGGATTTAACTATAGAATTAATAATAGTTTGAATTTAACCGTTGGTGCTGGTTCTTATCAGACATACAAAGAGGGCGGAAACTTTGAGCTTCCAAAAAATAATGATGAGTTCAGGCTATGGCCTCAATTACAGTTGCTTCAAGATATTGGCGCATTTAAAATCGAACAGCGATATAGGATGGAGATGCGCTGGACCAGCAGCGGATATCGCAATCGGTTTCGCTACCGAATAGGAGTATTGTACCCATTTGGTAAATCAACCGATGGATATCGGCCATTTATGATCAGCGCAAGCAATGAGTTATTTTTTACTGACAAGGAGCCTTATTTTGAAAGAAATCGAGCGCAGGTTTCTTTTGGCTATAAACTCAACATGCACACTAGCGTACAATTCGGCTATTTGCACCAGTTTGATTACAAGATTAACGACGAAACCGGACGTGATTTTATGGTTGTTGGTTTTTATTATGAGTTGATGAAATCGGAAAAGAATTAAAATTTCCTTAGTCAATTGTTCTGTATTTTTAATAGCAATTACAACTAACCTTTTATTCAAGTTAATATCTTTACCACTGAGAACATTTTATATTATTGCAAGATTGAAAAGAAAAAAACATGTCATTACGTAGATTAATTCCGTCATTGTTGTTGTTGCTTTTAATTTTTCCGTATTCCTGCAAGAAGGATGCTGAAAATACTACATCGACGGTGCCAATAAAAGTTGGAGCTTTGCTTTCGCTCACCGGCAACTGGTCGGACTTGGGGACTACGTCTAAATCTGCTCTTGAAATAGCAGTAGAGGAGATCAACGCCGACTTTGTTGTAAAAGGACTCCCATATCGTTTTTCGCTATCTACTTATGATACCCAATTGGATCCTGTTATTGCTGCTAGTAATTTAACAACAGCAGCATCCAGTGGTTGTCGACTTTTCATCGGGCCTCAATCGAGTGCTGAAGTAGCCGCCGTAAAAGCAATCGCCGACAGTTTAGGTTTACTTGTTGTTAGTCAAGGAAGTACGGCAAGCACTCTGGCGATTTCTAACGATGCCATCTTCCGTTATTGCCCGGGAGATCAGATCGAGGGCACAGCAATTGCCAATACAGCTTACATTGCGGGCAAACGTGCAATAGTAACACTGGCACGCAACGACGCGGGAAATCTGGGATTACAGAATTCTGTTACCGCTCATTTTCAAACGCTGGGTGGCGCAGTTGTATCAGCTGGTAATTATGCCGTAAATGAAACTGATTTCACGTCGGCTTTAAATGTAGTGCGTAATGAGATCAGCACACTTAAAAGCACGTATACAGCTGCACAGATAGGTGTTTATCTCGCTTCATTTGACGAAGCGGTACAGTTATTTAATCAGGCAGCAGGCGACACTGTTCTTTCAGGCGTGAATTGGTACGGCGGCGATGGATTTATAAAAAATACTAATCTTTTGAATGATACTGCAGCTGCATCTTTTGTATTGGCTACACAATTTTTCTCGCCCGAATTTGGTCTACCTAATTACGCTCAAAGTATTTGGCAACCGCTAATTACTAAAGTTTTAAATCGCTGTGGTCAGACACCGGACGCTTTTGCGCTGGCAGCTTACGACGCGATAAAAGTTATGGCCAAAACGATTGAAGCGAACAATGGATTACCTGCTACCGGAACGACATTACAATCCTCTTTTTATACGTTATCCAATCAGTATAGCGGAGCTACGGGCACAGTTATGCTGAACTCCGCGGGTGATCGTGCTACCGGATCGTTCAATTATTGGGGACTTATCTATAATAACGGTGTATATTCCTGGACCATGGTAGGCCAGTCGAATTGACGTAGTCCACATATATTTGAATATATAAATGCGATGGATTAAAAAAAGTAATCCTAGTTAACAAAAAAAGGTGACCCATTGCCGGATCACCTTTTTTATTTTCATCGACAGATAATTATTACACCAGGTCGAAGCGATCGAGGTTCATCACCTTGTTCCAGGCGGCAACGAAATCGTGCAAGAACTTCTCTTTGTTATCGTCTTGTGCGTAAACTTCACTCAATGCACGCAACTGTGAGTTGGAGCCGAAGATCAAATCAACACGTGTGCCCGTCCACTTCAAGTCGCCCGTCTTGCGATCGCGGCCTTCGAAAGCGTCGCGGTGTTCGCTCGTCGGTGTCCATGTAGTATCCATATCGAGTAAGTTCACAAAGAAATCATTGGTCAATTGACCGGCACGTTTTGTAAATACGCCGTGCTGTGATCCGCCGGTGTTGGCACCAAGTACGCGCAAACCACCAATCAGCACAGTCATTTCAGGCGCGCTAAGTTTCAACAGTTGTGCTTTATCGACTAACAGATCTTCTGCATGCACCGAATAATTTTTCTTCTGGTAGTTACGGAATCCATCAGCTTGTGGCTCCAGTACTGCGAATGATTCCACATCGGTATGCTCTTGCGTTGCGTCGGCACGACCAGGTGTGAACGGAACAGTGATGGAATGTCCGGCTGCTTTCGCAGCGTGTTCAATAGCTGCACAACCACCCAGTACAATCAAGTCGGCCATGCTCACTTTCTTATTGCCGGCATTGAAAGCTTGCTGAACAGCTTCCAACTTGCTCAATACATTTGCCAGTTGTGCAGGCTGATTGGCTTCCCAGAATTTTTGAGGAGCCAGGCGAAGACGTCCGCCATTGGCACCACCACGCTTATCGGAACCACGGAAAGTAGAAGCGGAAGCCCACGCAGTTGAAACCAATTCGGCAACCGTCAATCCTGTGGCAAGTATTTTTCCTTTGAGTTGTTCGATGTCGTTCGCATCAACGGTAGATTGTGTTGCAGCAGGAATAGGATCTTGCCAGATCAACTCTTCAGCAGGAACTTCAGGTCCGAGGTACAACGACTTTGGACCCATGTCGCGGTGCGTAAGTTTGAACCATGCACGCGCGAATGCGTCAGCAAACGCCTGTGGATCCTGGTGGAAACGACGAGAAATCTTTTCGTACGCCGGATCGAAACGCAAGGATAAATCTGCCGTGGTCATCATCGGCGGATGTTTCTTGCTTGCATCGTGAGCATCCGGAATCATGTGCTCAGGCTTGCAATTTTTTGCTACCCACTGATGTGCTCCCGCAGGACTCTTGGTTAGTTCCCATTCGTAACCGAACAGCATATCGAAGTACCCGTTATCCCATTTCGTAGGATTTGGTTTCCATGCTCCTTCAATTCCGCTGGTCGTAGTGTGTACGCCTTTGCCGGAACCCAAAGCATTGATCCAGCCGAGACCTTGCGCTTCGATAGGAGCTCCTTCCGGCTCAGGACCAACGAGTTTAGGATCGCCGGCACCGTGTGCTTTACCGAAGGTGTGTCCACCGGCAACGAGTGCCACCGTTTCTTCATCGTTCATCGCCATTCTTCCGAACGTTTCGCGAACGTCACGACCGGAAGCAACTGGATCAGGATTTCCGTTCGGGCCTTCAGGGTTAACGTAGATAAGTCCCATCTGAACAGCGGCGAGTGGATTTTCCAATTCACGGTTTCCGCTGTAGCGCTTATCGCCGAGCCATTCATTTTCTATTCCCCAATAAATATCTTCTTCGGGCTGCCAGATGTCGACACGACCGCCACCGAAACCAAAGGTTTTGAAACCCATTGATTCGAGTGCTACATTACCGGCAAGGATCATAAGATCGGCCCAGGAAATTTTGTTACCATATTTTTTCTTGATCGGCCACAGTAAGCGACGAGCTTTATCAAGATTGCCGTTATCCGGCCAGCTGTTGATCGGTGCGAAACGTTGATTGCCGGTACCACCACCACCGCGACCATCTGCGATACGGTAGGTGCCTGCGCTATGCCAGGTCATACGAATAAAAAATCCGCCGTAATGTCCCCAGTCGGCCGGCCACCAATCTTGCGAATCGGTCATCAGCGCGGTGAGGTCTTTTTTAAGTGCGGCATAATCCAACTTCCCGAACTCTTTTGCATATTCGAAATGACTTCCCATTGGGTTGGACGCCGGAGCGTGCTGATGAAGGATTCCGAGATTAAGTTGATTGGGCCACCAATCTTTGTTCGATGTGCCTTTCCCGGCCACCGGCTTTGCAATAGCTCCTGTGAACGGACATTTACTTTCGCCGTTTACGTTGTAAGAAACTTTACTGTCCATGGATTTTATTAATTAATGTATGTTGATTGTTATTTATCGAAGAAAAATAATTCGTTTTTAGTCAACGAAATTCAAGTTGCAATTTTACGGATTTATCGGCTATAAAGAACCAGAAAACAGATGACCTTGATCAACTCGGTTGTTATACACTTTAGTGAGTCAAACAAGTTTTAGAACGTTTTGTTCCTGCTGAGTTGAATGTAAAAACCAGACGCTTTTCTCTGATGCCAAAGGTCGCGTATGTCACTTTAGAAAGAAGTAAAAACAGCTTATCCAGACGGCTCGATCAAATTCTCGGATAAAATTTGTTTCCAAAAAGTGTTAATAAAATAAGCGCATTATTCAAT
>JBEGUX010000326.1:0-3959 GCA_041178685.1 Bacteroidota bacterium | reverse complement strand
ATAAAACTTATCACAACACCTGAAAATTCGCTTAATTATTCGGATTTTTGCGGCGTGTTAACCCTAAACAACATTAATTTTGAATTTGGTGGCCGTTATTTATACCGGGACGCCTCCTGGCAGATCAATCCGGGCGAGAAAATCGGTTTGGTTGGTCGCAACGGAACCGGAAAATCCACGCTTTTGCGCATTATTACAGGTGAATATGCCATCGAAAGCGGCGAAATCAATGCCATTCGGGGGTTAACCATCGGCTTTCTGAATCAGGATCTTCTCAGCTTTTCTACCGATGGCTCCATTCGTGATGTTGCTTTGGGCGCTTTTGAAGAAGCCCTGACCATTGAAAAGGAAATTGAAGACATTCTTCACCAGCTGGAGAACGGAAACGATTCTCAGGAAATCCTTGAGCAGCTGCACGATAAGCAGACAAGATTTGAACAGTTAGACGGTTACCGTATTCGACAGAAGACGGACACTTTGCTGGAAGGACTCGGCTTTACCACCGCCGATCTGGAACGGCCTTACAAAGAGTTCTCAGGTGGCTGGCGCATGCGTGTTATGTTGGCTCGCATCATGCTGAAAGAGCCAGATTTGTTGTTGCTCGATGAGCCGACCAACCACCTGGATCTTCCGTCCATTCAGTGGATAGAAGAGTATCTACAGCGTTATCGTGGAACGGTGATTGTTGTTTCTCACGACCGGTGGTTTTTGGATCGTATTGTAACCAAGATTGCGGAAGTGGCACAGCAAAAAATTACGTTGTACACCGGTAATTTTACATCTTACCTGCAGCAAAAGACGGAGCGTCTCGAATTACAAGAGTCGCAATACCGGAACCAGGAGAAATATATCAAGGAGCAACAAAAATTAATTGATCGCTTCCGTGCCAAAGCCTCCAAAGCAGCGATGGCGCAGTCGCGTATCAAGATGCTCGATAAACTGGAACGTGTTGAGGCCGTAGAAAGTGACGGTTCTGACATGCGCGTTAGGTTTGAGATTAGCCGGCAACCTGGAAAAAAAGTTGCTGAAATCGGGATAAAAGAGAAGTCCTACGGCGAAAAGAAATTGATGCGCGATACAAGTGCAACTATTCTTCGTGGCGATAAGATAGCGTTGATTGGTGCCAACGGAAAAGGTAAATCAACGTTGCTTCGAATGATCAACGGCGGTGAGCCGTTTGTCGGTTCTGCTGAGCCTGTGCACGAAGTGCATCCTGCTTTCTACGCACAGCATCAGTTGGAATCTTTGAATTTACAGCATAATCTACTGGAAGAATTGGCCAATTGGGCTACCGATCGTAAAGAATCTGAGCTGCGTGCTTTACTTGGAGCGTTCCTTTTTTCCGGCGACGATGTTTTCAAGAAAATACAGGTGCTTTCCGGTGGAGAGAAAGCTCGCGTTGCATTGGCAAAAACAATCTTGACGAAGGCTAACTTTTTGATTCTCGATGAGCCGACCAACCACCTGGATATGCATTCGGTTTCCATACTTATTGATGTCTTACAGGAATACGAAGGCACCTTCATCGTTGTATCCCACGACCGTCACTTTCTATCGTGTATTGCCAATAAGATTTGGTGGATCGAAGACCAAAAAGTGCGTGAGTATCCGGGAACGTATGAGGAATTTGAAGCCTCTGTTCAATCGGCGAATCAGAAAAAATCATTGGCTGAAAAAGAGGAGAAGCGAGCTCGCAATGAAAAACCCGCACCCGTCGCAAAGCCGGTGAAAGTTGAGCCAACGGAGGACCAGAAAAAGCAAGCTAAGAAACTGCGCCAGCGTTTTGAAAAGCTGGAGGCGGAACTTGCTACGCTAAACGAAAAGAAACAGCAGTTGGAAGTGAAGTTAGCGGATCCAAATGTGTTTGGACAAGCAGAGATATTTCAATCTACATTACAGGAATTTAACCAGATCGAGGCAGGCATCAGCGAAAAGTCAAAGGAGTGGGAAGATATTTTTGAGCAGCTAAGCGTCATCGAGTAATTCAGATATTTCTGTAAATCAATAATTTGTATTTTTTGTTAAAATTCTCCCATAATGGGAGTTTTTCATTGGTAATCGTTTTTCCGGCGTTCACCTTTTCCAAACGCTTTTTAGTCAAAAAAAAGTGTAAAATGAGCTCATCTTTGCTATTTTTGAAATGTTCGCTAAACCAAGAGACATGATTACCCAAGTAACTTCCGGTGTAAAAGTGAGTGTGGAAGTCTTCTATCGTCAAGACCAAAGCAATGCGTTGTTGAACCAACACGTTTTCGCGTATCGAATTTCAATCACCAATAACAGTGATTTCTCCATTCAGTTGCGTCGCCGCCAGTGGTTCATTTTGGACTCCAACGGACAAAATCGTGAGGTGGAAGGCGAAGGAGTTGTTGGTGAACAGCCTATCATTGGTACCGGTGAAACGTATCAATATGTTTCGGGATGTAACCTCGACTCTGAAATTGGCAAGATGTTTGGCAGTTACCTTATGGAGCGATTGATTGACAAACGCCAGTTCTTTGTTCGGATTCCGGAATTCAATATGGTGGTTCCGTACAAACTGAACTAAAAAATATACCCAAACCAACCAACCTACCGCCCGATGAGGGCGGTTTTTTTATGCTCATTTTCCAAAGAGCGATTCCAGTTTTTTTGTTCGGTAGTCGAAGATGGATTTGATCTTTTTCTTAATGACCAACTTGTTCATCACATCACCTAAAATACCGAGGGGTGCTTCGTAATTTACTATGTCTGTCATCATTACACCGCCTTCTACGGCTTCGAAATGATGTTGATGATGCCACATTACATATGGTCCCTTTCTTTGCTCATCTACAAAAAAATGGGGCGCATTAACGTGTGTGATCTCTGTTACCCATGAGGTTCTAAATCCCGGTAAGGGCGAAACACGATAGGATATAATCTGTCCGGCGTACGTTTTTTCAGCGAGTGCTTCTGTAGTGATTACGAAGTTCATCTCCGGCGGAGTAATGACGGATAAGTTTTTGGGTGAGGAAAAAAAATCCCATGCTTTTTCAAGGGAAATTGGCAAGAATTGCTGCGCTCTAAATGTGTGGACTGACATATCGTTGAAACAATCCGGGTGTCAAAAGGTTCGCGCTTGTGTTAAGTTATTATTTTGCAGCTAAAATTACGTTATATGTCGATGACTGCCCGTGCTGCTGCGTTTGAACGCCTTGCTGTGATTATGGATGAACTCCGTGAGCAATGTCCCTGGGACAAAAAACAAACGCTGGAGTCGCTTCGTCACTTGACGATTGAGGAAACACATGAGCTTTCGGACGCAATTCTTGATAATAACCTACTTGAAATTAAAAAAGAGCTTGGCGATATCATGTTGCATCTTCTTTTTTATGCACGAATTGGTCAAGAGTTAAAGTCGTTTGATATTGCAGATGTCATTCATGCACAGTGCGAAAAACTGATTCATCGTCATCCACACATCTATGGTGATGTAAAAGTGCAGGACGAGGAAGAAGTGAAGCGTAATTGGGAAATGCTGAAACTGAAAGAGGGAAATAAATCTGCGCTGGGTGGAGTTCCTCGTTCATTGCCGGCCTTAATAAAGGCGATGCGCATCCAGGAAAAAGCGCGTGGCGTTGGTTTCGACTGGGAGCGTGCCGATCAAGTGTGGGAAAAAGTTGAAGAGGAATTATCCGAGTTCAAACACGAATGTGAAAAGGGAGAACAAAAAAAATCGGAGGAAGAATTTGGTGATCTTTTATTTGCGCTCGTTAATTATGCGCGTTTTAAAAACATCAATCCTGAAGAAGCGCTTGAAAGAACGAACCGGAAGTTTATTCGCCGGTTTCAATACCTGGAAGAAGCAGCAGCAAAGTCGGGCAAGGCGCTACGTGATATGACATTGGCTGAAATGGATGTTTTTTGGAACGAAGCAAAAAGCAAGGAATAGTAAAGATTAATCGTAATTATGAAAATACAACGCTCTACGCTAATTG
>JBEGUX010000325.1:0-5192 GCA_041178685.1 Bacteroidota bacterium | reverse complement strand
TAACATTCGACGATATGGAAACTTCCATATTTAAAAACTTGTTCGAGGTTACAACCAAATACAGAGCCTGGTAAAATAGTTTAATAGTATGCAAAACGATTGGACAGATACACTTTTTTATTTTGTGCCGGCATTGCTGGTGATTATGGGAATGTTTGCGTTAGTGCGCAGGTTTACCGATACTCAACTTTCCATGGTGAAAAAGTTAATGGATCGCGATCTTCAACTTAAGTCGATGGAGGAGCGGCTGACACGTCAACGTGAAGCCATGCCGTTGAAATTGCAAGCCTACGAACGGCTGATACTTTTTATGGAACGGATTTCTCCGAACAGCCTGCTCGTTCGTGTTCACCAAGGTAATATGTCAGCGCAATTGTTGCATTTGGAGTTGTTATCAAACATACGTGCTGAATTCGAGCATAATCTCTCACAGCAACTGTATGTTTCTGATGAAGCATGGTCCACAGTTGTTTCTACCAAAGATGAGATGGTGGAAATGGTGAATGATGCTTTCCAGGCAGTAGGAGCAGGGGCTTCGGCCGTGCAGTTGAGTGCGAAAATATTCGAGAAAGTTCTTGGGTTGGAGAGTTTACCTACACAGGAGGCGATTCTTGTATTAAAGTCGGAAGCACAGCGCCTATTTGTTTAAGCTATTGAATTCGTTGATTTGAAGATTATGGATGAAAAGAAAATAGTGACCGACAGTGGCATTGAGATCAATGCAGTGTACGATAAACAGGTGCCGGTACCGGAGGCTCCTGGTCAGTTTCCCTTCACACGCGGTATCCAGCCTGATATGTATCGCGGTAAACTGTGGACGATGCGTCAGTACGCCGGATTTTCAACAGCGGAAGCATCCAATCAACGCTACCACTATTTGCTTTCACAGGGAACGACAGGATTGTCGGTTGCATTCGATCTTCCTACGCAGATTGGCTATGATTCAGACCATGAGTTGTCGGATGGAGAAGTAGGAAAGGCTGGCGTTGCCATTGATTCAATAAAAGACATTGAAATATTATTTAACGGAATTGGTCTGGAAGGTATTACAACTTCTATGACGATCAATTCAACAGCTTCTATACTGTTAGCTTTTTATATCGCTCTGGCAAAAAAACAAGGTGCCGATCTTAAAAAAATATCGGGCACTATTCAGAATGATTTGCTGAAAGAGTATGCTGCTCGCGGAACGTATATTTATCCGCCGAAGCCGTCTATGCGCATCATTACAGACATCTTTGAGTATTGCAGTAAAGAAATTCCGAAATGGAATACGATCTCCATTTCCGGGTATCATATTCGCGAAGCGGGATCTACCGCTGCGCAGGAGCTTGCATTCACATTGGCGAATGGAAAAGCGTATGTAATGGCAGCGCAGGAAAAAGGATTGGATATCGATGTTTTCGGTAAGCGACTATCTTTTTTCTTCAATGCACACAACGATATTTTTCAGGAGGTAGCCAAATTCCGTGCGGCTCGTCGTATGTGGGCTTCCATTATGAAAGAGTTGGGTGCCAAAGATCCGCGTGCTATGATGCTTCGTTTTCATACACAAACCGGAGGTTCAACACTTACGGCGCAACAGCCGCTCAACAACGTGGTGCGGGTTACGATGCAAGCCTTGTCTGCTGTATTAGGCGGAACACAGTCGTTGCATACGAATGGATACGACGAAGCGTTGAGTCTTCCTACAGAAGAAGCTGCACGAATTGCACTTAGGACTCAACAAATCATTGCCCACGAGAGTGGTGCTGTGGATACCGTTGATCCGCTTGCAGGTTCATATTTTGTTGAAGCGATGACAGCCGAGATGGAGCAGAAGGCGTGGGAATATATCCACAAGATTGATGCGATGGGTGGCGCAGTGGCTGCTGTTGAAGCCGGCTACATTCAGCAGGAAATATCCCGTGCTGCCTACGAATATCAACGTTCGATCGAAACAAACAACCGGATAATCGTTGGAGTTAACAAGTACGATGTGGAAGAGCCTCCGTTCGATAAAATTTTCACGGTCGATGATTCAATCCGTCAGGTACAGATTGAAAAAATCCGTCAGTTGAAGCAGGAGCGAGATCCATCAAAAGTAGCAGCATGTATTAAACGTGTGGAAGAAACTGCTGCTGCTGGGAATAATTTGATGCCTGTCATCATTGATGCCGTGGAGCACTTAGCTACGCTGGGAGAAATATCGGATGCTATGCGACGTGTTTTCGGCGAGTATCGATAGAAAAACGTATCGGATTATTCTTCTTTTTCTTCTTCTTCCTCAGTGGAATTAGCCTGCTGCTCAACGATGACAAAGATGTCTTCGTTATCCTTTTTCATCAAGTATTCTTCTCTGGCGAAACGCTCCAGGTTATCCGGATTGGTTTCCAGGTGTTCCAGGTAAGCCTTGTTTTTACGGATCTCTTCTTCGTAATATGATTTCTCGGCACGCAGTTGATGCAACTTATAGCGATAAGCCGAGGTGGTCAGAAAATCGTTTTTGTCGAAAAAAGTCAGCCAGGTTAAAAATATCAGTGCAGTAAGCACGAATTTGTTACGCACGATATTCCACGCGGTCATCCATTTGGAGTTTTTACGACTGGCCATTAGTGTAAAAGTGGTAAAACACTTGTAAGCAATGAAAATAGCCGGAAATTCATTTTTAACAGCCCAATGTTAACCGTTACCGGCAATCAATGTTTTTAACCAATTTAATCGGCTTGAAGGAACGGATAGCGGTAATCAGTAGGAGGAACGAATGTCTCCTTGATAGCACGAGGTGATACCCATCGTAACAGATTGAGGATAGATCCGGCTTTATCGTTGGTGCCCGAAGCACGACTTCCACCGAATGGCTGCTGTCCAACCACTGCACCTGTGCATTTATCGTTGATGTAGAAGTTGCCGGCAGCATTGTTAAGCTTACGAGTGGCTAGATCAATAGCGTAGCGATCACGGGCAAAAATGGAGCCGGTCAACGCATAGGTTCCGGTTCGGTCAACCAGATCTAACGTTTCTTCAAATTTTTCGTCCTCGTAAACGTAAATCGTGAGCACCGGACCAAATAACTCTTCACAAAGCGTGACGTAGTCCGGCTTTTTTGCCAGAATCACGGTTGGGTGAATAAAGTATCCGGTAGATTTATCGTAAGTGCCACCGGCGATGATTTCTGCATCAGGACTGGCTTTTGCGGCGTCGATATATTTGGCTAATTTATCAAATGCTTTCTCATCGATAACGGCATTGATGAAGTTGGTAAAGTCTTCTGTTGGACCGATCTTAAAAGAAGCTATATCACGGATAAGTCCGTCTTTAACGGCTGGCCACAGACTTTTAGGAATATAGGCGCGCGAAGCAGCGGAACATTTTTGTCCTTGGTATTCAAAAGCTCCGCGACTCAATGCGGTGATCAGGGCGGGAACATCCGAAGATGGATGCGCCATGATGAAATCCTTGCCTCCCGTTTCACCAACAATACGCGGGTAGGAGCGATATCGTTGAATGTTGTTGCCAATGGTTTTCCAGATATCCTGGAATACACCTGTGGAGCCGGTGAAGTGAATGCCGGCAAAATCAGGATGCTGGAAAATAATATCACCCGCATCAGGACCGGAAACATATATCAAATTAATTACGCCATCAGGCAATCCGGCTTCGATGAAAATTTTCATCAACAAGGAAGCAGCGTAGATTTGAGTATTTGCAGGTTTCCATACTACCGTGTTACCCATCATCGCTGCTGACGTCGGCAGATTTCCGCTGATGGCAGTGAAATTGAACGGCGTGAGTGCAAATACAAATCCTTCCAGTGGGCGATGTTCCAAGCGATTCCAAATACCTTTGGAGCTGATCGGTTGCTGTGTATAAACCTGACGCATGTATTCCACATTGAAGCGCAGGAAGTCAATCATTTCACACGCGGCGTCAATCTCTGCCTGATAGGCATTTTTACTTTGTCCAATCATCGTTGCCGCGTTGATAGCAGCACGGTAAGGACCTGCCAGTAAATCGGCAGCTTTTAAAAATATAGCTGCACGTTCTTCCCACGGCAAATTAGCCCATGCAGATTTTGCGCCTAGTGCTGCTTCAATAGCCTGAGTAACATGCGACTTCTCTCCCTGGTGAAAATTGGCAACGGTATGTTTATGGTCGTGTGGTGGAGCAATGCGGGCAGTTTTACCGGTACGAATTTCCCGTCCGTTGATATACATTGGAATATCGAGGACTTCACTGCGCATTTTTTTCAGCGCGGCTTGTAATCCGATACGCTCAGGACTTCCCGGTGCGTAATTGAGAACAGGTTCGTTAACAGCTACCGGAACATTAAAGATGGCATTCGACATAGTGCGTACTTTTTGAACGTCGTAAAGGTACTAATTTGACAGCTTTTGCGCTTGAGGAATAATAATTTCATTAACTTTCGAAGGTTATTATTCCTTTAAAACATCGGTTTATTATATGCCTTTAATCACGATCATTGAAGACGAATCATTCAGCTTTGAATTGCTTAAAGATTTGTTAGTTCAAGTTGCACCTGAATGGGAGGTGGAAGGTCCTTGTACGACCATTTCGCAAGCAATTGATCAAATTAAAAAGCATCGTCCTCAACTTGTATTTCTTGATGTCGAACTGGCCGATGGTTCCGGGTTTGAAGTGTTGAAGGCATTGGAGCCTATCGATTTTGATGTGATAGTTACTACCTCCCACGATAAATACGCTATTCAGGCCATCAAGCACCGGGCGTTGGATTATTTGTTAAAACCGTTTCAGCGCGAGGAGTTGCTGGAAGCGATGGGTAAAATAGTTCGACGCGTTAAAGTGGAGCCGGATAAGTTAATCAAACCGCCGGCTGGAACACTTAAAAATCTGGCACTACCTACTTCAGAAGGATTAGTGTTTATTAAAATTGATGAAATCATCCGCTTAGAGAGTGAACGTAATTATTCTGAATTTTTTCTGGAGGGTAATCGAAAAGTGGTAGTTACCCGTTCGCTGAAAGAATACGAAGAGCTTTTAACGCCGATGGGATTTTTCCGTATCCATCATTCACATATTGTCAACCTGAATCAAATTGTTCGGTACGTCCGCGGGGAAGGTGGTTATGTGACTATGTCCGATGGATCTTCCGTTGATGTTTCGCGTAGACGAAAAGAGGAATTTCTATCGCTATTGAACGGCGGTTGAACAGCTACTAATTTTCGTAAATA